>JAGRLM010000184.1:0-10015 GCA_020441795.1 Nitratireductor sp. | reverse complement strand
ACATGCAGGCCGGAATTCAGTTCCTTTGCCTCGACCTTGTATCCCATTGCGGAAAGGGCAGGGGCCAATTGCGTGGCCGATGTTCCTTCTTCAATGTCATAGGTGCCGAACCTATTGACGAGATGCGGCAGCGAAACCGCCTGCTGCGCATTCATCCCCCAGTCGATATGGGCGATGATGGTCTTGGCCACATAGCCAATTATCCTGCTGCCACCTGGTGAACCTACAGCCATGACTGGCCGCCCGTCTTTCAGGATGATGGTCGGCGCCATTGACGAGCGCGGCCTCTTGCCCGGCTCGACACGATTGGCCACCGGATTGCCATTGCTTTCAGGAACAAAGGAAAAATCCGTCAACTCGTTGTTGAGCAGGAAACCCCGCACCATCAGCCGCGAGCCAAAACCGTTTTCGATTGTCGTCGTCATCGAAAGCACGTTGCCCTCAGCGTCAACAATCGAGAAATGGCTGGTGGAAGGAAATTCGATTGCCTGATCCGGCGCATAGATCATCGCGTGATCGAAGGGTGGTTCACCCGCCGTCACCGCTTCGGGTGCAAGCGCATTGGGCCCGGCGAGCAGTTTGGCCCGTTCCGCCAGATAGGCAGCATTGAGCAGGCCTTTCGGCATTTTCACGAAATCGCTGTCAGCCATGTAGAGGCCGCGATCGGCGAAGGCGAGCCGCGATGCATCGCCGATGATGCGCCAGCTCTCGGGATTTTCCGGCCCCAATGCCTTTAGGTCACTGGGCTCGGCCAGTTTGAGGATCTGTCCAACCGTCAAGGCTCCTGATGAGGGCGGACCCATGCCGCATATGTCGTGCGCACGATAATTCACGCATACCGGTTCGCGTTCGACGACCTTGTAATTTGCGAGATCTGCGAGCGACAAACGGCCGGGATTTCCAGGTGCATTTCGAACCGTATCGACAATGTCGCGGGCGATCTCACCTGAATAGAAAGCGGCTGCGCCATCGCGAGCAATTGCCTCAAGCGTTGCTGCATATTCAGCATTTTTCAGTATGGTGCCGGCAAAGATCGGCACGCCTTCCTCCGAAAAGAAATATTTCCGTGTCCGCTCGTATTGGAAAAGGGATTCAGCAGAGTCGGCCACGAGCGTATTGAGCCTCGGCGACACGGCAAAACCGTCTTTGGCAAGGGCAATGGCTGGAGCAAACAGGCTTGCCCAGGGCAGCTTGCCATATTTGCGATGCATGGCTTCCAGAAGTGCCACCGTGCCGGGTGTTCCCACCGAACGCCCACCGATAACGGCATCGAAGAATTTCATCGGCTTGCCATCCTCACCGATGAACAAGTCAGGCGTCGCTTCGGCTGGTGCAGTCTCACGACCGTCGAAAGTGGTCATGTTCCCGCTTGCTGCATCAAAATAGACAGCAAATGCCCCGCCACCAAGGCCGGAAGACTGCGGCTCGACGAGACCAAGGACCAGTTGCACGCCTACCATGGCGTCAACGGCATTGCCGCCCTGTGCAAGAATGGCTTCTCCCGTACGCGCGGCATGAGGATTTGCTGCGACAACCATCCACTTTCGGGCAGTCACTGGCGGCCGGGATACGAAGCCGGTGGCGCTTTCAGGTGCGATCTTGTCGCTTGCCTGTTCGGCCAGCACGCTAGGCGCTGGCAACCCAATTGCAATGCAGGCTGCCAGGCAGGCCGCAAACAGCCGGGGTGTGCCCCTCGACCGGGCGCTCAACGGCGCAACCGCCAGAACGGATCATCGTCGTTGATCCGGGCCCTGCAGATATACCCGATCCGGCAGCGAGGATTGTCGCGTGAGGGAACGACCTTGAGTTCCGTTTCCTCATCGCCCCCGCAATATCCGGTGCCACTGACGATACGTGCATAAGTATGCGTACCCGTTGTCATGACAATCGCACCGCTCTGACTGACAAGTTTCTTGCCATTCTCGCAGGTCATGGCTCTCGTATCTGGCCTTGCTGCATTTGCGGGGTCGCTGGCAACAAGTGCTAGGACTGCCATGGAAACCGCCAATGCCAGATTGCCCGGCAGTCTGAAACGGCATTTTGCAGGCATGGGTCTTCCTTTCTGGTGTAACAGCCAGGCCAGACCTCGCAAGGCCCGGCCCTGGCCATTCCGCAATCGGCCAACAGGCGGCCGCTAATCAGCCATCGGGTCTTCGATGCAATAATATCCGACAAAGCATTTGGGATTGTCGAGGGTTGGTGCATACCGCCTGAATGCGCGCTGTGTTGGTCCGCACTGGCCTTGTCCGGAAACGATGCGGTCATAGGTGTGTGGTCCCGTTGTCATGAGAATGGCGCGCGCCTGTTTCACCGCAGCCTGGACCTCCGCACAGTGATATTGTCTCGTATCTGGCCGCGCGAGGCTTTCACTTGCCGATACCGAAACGGTTGCCAGCGCAACAATGCCGGTGGCCAGAAGTTTGAGTTTGCTTTTCATGGTCCGCATTTCCTGACTCGCTTCTTCCTCAGCCCCTTGCTCAAGAGTGTCACAGACCGGCACCTCGATGCAACCGGCGCTGATCACCTGGCTGAAATTCAGGCGATGTTTGCCTGAAATATAGGCAATAAATCCTCTTGTCGCTCATTCAGGCAAGATGCTAGCTTGATCGCAGGACGGTTCCCTTCAGTTGCCAATGACTTCAGTTTGGACAGCGGAATCGGCGGGAGCATTCATTGTACAACAAGCGTTCGGACAAGATTTTTGACGAGATGTTCATGCAGGATGGCACCGTCCGCGAACCTTATCGCACAATCGAAAGCTGGTTGTTGGAGCAGCCCCGGGGCGGGTTGAAGCAGAAATCGAAGGACGCCGAAGCAATTTTTCGTCGTCTTGGCATCACCTTTGCAGTCTATGGTTCAAACGAGACCACCGAGCGCCTGATCCCCTTCGACATCATTCCCCGCATCATCGCGGCTGCTGAATGGCGGCGGCTCGAGCGTGGCATCGAACAGCGCGTACGGGCGCTCAATGCATTCCTGCATGACATCTATCATCGCCAGGAAATCATTCGAGCGGGCAGGGTACCCGAAGAGCTGATCCTCAAGAATTCCGCCTTCTGCCCCGAAATGATGGGCCACGATCCGGCCAGAGGCATTTACTCCCACATCATCGGGGTTGACCTGGTGCGTGTGAGCGAAAACGAATTCTATGTGCTGGAAGACAACCTTCGAACGCCATCCGGGGTCTCCTACATGATCGAGGACCGTGAGGCGATGATGCGCCTTATGCCGGAACTCTTTGCAAAATACCGCGTTGCGCCGGTTGAGCATTACCCCGAAAACCTTCGTCGCACATTGCAATCCGTGGCGCCGCCGGCCTGCAAGGGCGATCCGGTCATCGCGGTATTGACGCCGGGAATATTCAACTCGGCCTTTTTCGAACACTCCTTTCTCGCCGATGAAATGGGCGTGGAATTGTGCCAGGGCGATGATCTGTTCGTCGATGACGGCTTTGTCTATATGCGCACAACCCGCCAGCCAAAGCGTGTGGATGTGATCTACCGCCGTGTCGATGACGACTATCTCGATCCGCTGACTTTCCGCAAGGATTCGACCCTGGGCGTGCCGGGTCTGTTTTCGGCATATCGGGCTGGCAATGTCACAATAGTCAATGCCCCTGGCACAGGCATAGCTGACGACAAGGCGGTCTATACCTATGTACCGCAGATCATCGAATTCTACACCGGTGAGAAGCCGATCCTGAACAATGTGCCGACCTATAACTGCACCAATCCGGACGAACGTGCCTATGTACTTGAAAACCTGCAGGACCTGGTGGTGAAGGAGGTTCACGGCTCGGGCGGCTATGGCATGCTTGTCGGCCCCGCCTCGACCAGGAAGGACCGGGCCGAATTCACCCGCCGGATCAAGGCCCGGCCGAACAATTACATCGTCCAGCCGACATTGGCGCTTTCCACTTGCCCGACCTTTGTCGAGAAGGGAATTGCGCCGCGCCATGTCGATTTGCGTCCCTTCGTGCTCATGGGTGACCAGATCCGCATCACGCCCGGCGGGCTGACACGTGTCGCACTCAAGGATGGTTCCCTGGTGGTCAATTCCTCGCAAGGGGGTGGCACCAAGGATACCTGGATATTGGAGGACTGATGCTCGGACGCACTGCCTCCAGCCTGTATTGGATGTCGCGCTACATGGAGCGGGCGGAGAACATGGCGCGCCTGCTTGATGTGGGTTACCGCATGTCACTGACGCCGGGTCTCGACAGCGGCCATCGTGAACAATGGGAATCCACTTTGCAGGCGGCTGCATTGTCCGACACGTTTTTTGCAGCCCATGAAAACGCCATGATGCCGCAAGTGCGCAATTTCATGCTGTTCGAGGAGAGCAACCCCTCATCGGTGAGAAACTGCCTGCTGGCCGCACGCTCGAATGCACGCGCCGTGCGTACCGCCATTACCACCGAAATGTGGGAAAGCATCAACGGCACCTGGCTGGAATTCTCCCAGGTGAAACCATCGTCGGTCACGGCGGATGAACTTCCGCGTCTGCTCGACTGGATCAAGCGCAACACTGCACAGTTTCGTGGCGCGATGCTCAACACCATTTTGCGCGATGATGGCTATTCCTTTCTGCAACTGGGCGTCTTCAACGAGCGCGCCGACAACACGGCCCGAATTCTTGACGTCAAATATTATGTGCTGCTGCCGCGCTCGGAGCTGGTTGGCTCCGACGTCGACATGCAGCAATGGATGATGATCCTGCGCGCAGCCTCTGCGCATCGGTCCTATCGTCACGTCTATCGCGATCGCTACAAGGCGTGGAATATCGCCGATTTCCTGATATTGCGCAGGGAGATGCCCCGTTCGCTGGCGCATTGCTACGCCTGGATCAATTCCACCATGGAAGATCTCGAAACGTTCTACGGCGTACGCCTCGAGTGCCACGATCTGGCGAAAAAGGCACATCTTCAATTGCGCAATGGCAACATGGATGTGATATTCCAGCAGGGATTGCATGAATTCCTTGCCGATTTCATGCAGCAGAACAACACTCTGGGCGCATCCATCGCGGAAAATTACAATTTCTTCTAGAGTGGTTCAGGTTTCGAAGCATGCCCCTTCAGCTGTTTCCATTGATCGCCAAACCGTATGGCACGGTTCACCGAGAGGCGGAAATATCTGCAGCAAATGCCGAGAAAATCAGGGTTCAGCCCGGACAGCCGTTTCCGGTTCGACATTGAGACCCCTGGCAGATGATGGATAATTGTTGATGCGTATACGGATCAAACACACGACCTCCTATCACTATGAACAATCAGCGCGCTATGGCGTGCAGGAATTGCGTCTGACGCCAGCCGAGATAGCGTCGCAACACATCATTGACTGGAAAATCGACTGCCCCGGAATAGAGGGTGCAGCCAGTTATTTCGATTCCTTTGGCAATCGCGTGCACCTGGTAAACCAGGAGTTCGATGCCGACGAGCTGGTCATCCGTGTATCTGGAACCATTGAAACCAGATCCGCAGACGGCGTGGTCGGGACTTTGCCACATGAGCCGGTGCCAAGGCTGTTTTTGCGCCAGACAGATCTCACCCGTCCCGACAAGGCCATCACGGCGCTCGCCCGCCAGCACGAAGGGCGCCATCGCGACCAGATTGCCCTCTATCACGCACTGATGGAAAGCATTCGCGAGCGCATGAATTTCGACACCCGCTCAACCGATTCATCAACCAGGGCAACCGAGGCTCTTGCCCAGGGCCACGGTGTTTGCCAGGACTTTGCCCATATCTTCATTTCCGCCTGTCGGCTTCTGGAACAGCCGGCGCGTTATGTGACGGGCTATCTGGTCATGCAGGAAGGTGAGGCCGAGGCAGAGGCCCACCATGCCTGGGTCGAAGCCGATGTCGCTGGCCTTGGCTGGGTTGGGTTTGACCCGGTCAATGGCATCAGCCCGGACATTCACTATGTTCGCCTTGGCTGCGGCTTCGATGCGGCCTCCGCAGCACCCATACGCGGCGTGCGCAGGGGCGCGGGAGGCGACAGGCTCACGGTCCGGGTCGCTGTCCACAGCGATACGCAACAATAGCTGCATTTGGACATTCTTGCCGCTTGAGTAGATCGTGAATCAGGATAATGTTTGGTCATGACATATTGCGTAGGACTCCGCCTCGACAGAGGCATTATTTTTGCCTCCGATACCCGTACCAATGCGGGTTTCGACAACATTGCCTGTTTTCGGAAAATGCATGTTTTCGAAAAGAAGGGTGAACGAACGATAGTCTTGCTGACGGCGGGAAACCTCGCCGTTACCCAGTCGGTCATCAGCCTTCTCAATGAAAGCATTGCCCATGCCGACGAAGGCGATGGCGTCAACATGATGAATGTGACGACACTGTTCCAGGCAGCCCGGCTGGTCGGCGCTGCATTGCGCGAGGTGCACCGCACCGATGGCGAGGCGCTCGGCGCGACCGCTGCCGCCTTCTCGGCTTCCTTCATCCTCGGCGGCCAGATCAAGGGCGAGAAGCCGAGACTGTTCCAGATCTACAATGAAGGAAATTTTATCGAGGCAACGGTTGATACCCCCTTCTTCCAGATTGGCGAGCACAAATATGGCAAGCCTATCCTCGACCGTGTGGCGGTGCCGGAAATGCGCATGGGCGATGCAGCCAAGCTCTTGTTGATCTCTTTTGATTCGACCCTGCGATCCAACCTGTCCGTTGGCATGCCGATCGACATGCTGATCTATCGAACCGACACCTATTTCGTTGGAGAACAGCGCCGTATTGATGCCGATGATCCCTATTTCAGATCGCTTTCCAATGGATGGTCAGAGGCATTGCGGCATGCCTTTGCCAATATCGAGACCTATACGAATGGCGACATAGACGAAAAAGCCCCGCACTGAGGCGGGGTTTTCTCGTTTTGCGAAAGCGTGGCTGCCCGGAGCTGACCCTGGAGGCGGGCCTTAGAGCGCTTTTCGATCAAATTGGAGCAGTTTGGTGTCAGGGATTTTCCGGTTCGGCAAGGAGAATGGCGCAGCGCGATATGAGTATCGTGCGAGACATTCGACGCCGCGGAAGCGGAAAAGAAGGACAAGCTGCGCTGGAGCAATCTGACATCAGATATTCGGCTGCAATCGCCTGGACTTGGGGTTTTGCGTCCCGGACGGCGTCGCCACAGCCTCACGGTGCTCGCACCGCTTCGCCTTCCGCTCCTTGCCGGCCCCCAAAACCCCAGCGTCCAAACGATTCAATTTGTTCGAAAAGTGCTCTAGTTGCAGACCTTCACGCGGACGCGTTCTCCGCCATAGCCGATGCGGTACTCGTAGGAACAGCGAACCCCGTAAATGAATGTCGCATAGGAGTTTGGCGCGGCACCAGCCACTGCCCTTGAATGGAAGGACTGGTAGCCGTCAGGCGAATAGACATAACCATTGCCATATCCACCAGCCGATGCCGCCGACGCTGCACCTGCGATCATGGCTGCTGCAATTGCGGTTTTCGCGATCAGGGTTTTCATTGTCATTTCCTTTCGGTTCACGTGGAAGACGACCGGCCTTCCCATGACTTGGATATATGTCGCCGATTGCGGCAGCCATGTGCGCATTTGCACAATTCAATGTGATGCCAGATCTTCCCGCCCGGCGTCTTGTTGCGGAAAATGAAAAACCCGGGAGCCATGCTCCCGGGTTGGTTTTCTTTTTCAGGCCAGATCTGGCTCGATCAGCAACCGGTAAGGATGCAGACCGTACCGCCGACAATCGCACCGCCCAGAATACGCTGACCAAGCGACGGGCGCTGTGGCTGCGCCGGCTCTGAAAACACCGGCTCTGGCTGCTGCTGGATGATCACCTGCTGGCGTGGCTGCGGCTGTTCTTCAATGAACACCTGCTCACGCTGCTGGGTACGAACCGTGCGGGTCGGCTGCTGCTGCTGGACTGCAGCCTGGCTCTTCGGCGTATAGCAATTGCCCTTGCGCGAAAGTTTCTGACCCGGTGCGCAGGTCTTCGGTTCGGCCTTTACCTTGACAGGTGCTGGCTTGGGCGCCGGGCAGCCATTGCCATCATATCCCTTCAATTGCTGTAACAAGTCCACGCTTGGGTCGGATGAGGCAAGCTTGACCTTGGAAGACCGCGCGAAACTATCAAGTGCGCGCTGACTGCGATTGCCCCACAAGCCGTCAGGACGACCCGGATTGCAGCCCAGACGGTCCAGCTCTTTCTGAATTCCAAGCTTCATTTCCTTGGGGTCCATTTCAGGCTTGGTTTCGATGTGCCGTGACGAATCCTTGGCTTCCGGCTGTTCCAGGCTTGCCACCTGGGTCTCTTTTGGCGCTTCGGCAGCAGGTTGTTCCTTGACCTCAGCCAACTTTTCTTCCGCTGCCTTGTCTTCGGTCTTGGCAGGTTCCGTGCTGGCAGTCTGACTTGCCTTGGCCTTTTCTTCGTCAGCTTTCAGCCTGTCGATCCGAATCTTGGCAAGCTTGCCGTAAAACGTGTCGCCATAAACTGTCATGAAGGCTTCGAGTTCAGCAACGCTCGTGCTTTCCTTCACCGCGTCATAGGCGAGAGCGGCAATGCGGGCCATGTCTACGCCAACGGCTGCAGTGCTCGGCGCTGCATCGGCAGGTGACGACGAAGAAGCAGCATTTGTTGATTGCTGCAAGGATGCAACCTCGGCAGTCTTTTCTGTTTCCTTCGACGGGTTGAAGAAGAAGCGGCCCAGAAGTGCCGAATTGATCCACGGCGTTTGCTGGCCATTGGTATCCTTGACGACCTGCACGCGAACATCTGTCATCAGGGTCGAGATTTCGATGCCTGGACGCTTGATATTGTCGAGAAGCGCCGTGGTGAACGGGCTGTTGCGTCCCTTGCCGTCGAGCGCCACATTTCCCGGATTGGTCGAAAAGGCGATCAGGATACCCGATGAAGCAAGCTTTTCCTCCGCCAGACCACGGCTTGCGCCCTGCGAGCGCGATGCGACCTTGAGGCTGCGCGACAGCGGATTGTCACGGCAGGCATCAAGGAACAGCAATATGGTCTTGGCTTCGCGTTCCATCTGCGCCTGGATGAATTTCAGCGGTATGGTTTCGAAATCGAGATCACTCTCATATTCGAGCCGCGTATCCACCGGCGCGAGATAGTTCTCGCCGTTGAGCTGCATCGCGTGACCGGCGTAATACAGCATCGCTGTATCGGCACCGCGCAATTCGTTGGAAAACTCACGGACCTTGTCGCGCATTCCGCGATTGTCGAGGTCGGAGCCGGTAATGACTACAAAGCCCAGTTCCTTCAGCGCTGCGGCCATGTCGGCAGCATCATTGGCCGGATTTGCCAGTTTCCCGGCATTTTCATAGGCGCTGTTGCCAATCACCAGAGCCACACGCTTTTCAGCATGGGCAATGGCAGTCGCAAAAACCAGTGTGAAAGTTGCCGCAATCAGACCGACGACTGCCCGCAGAGCAGACCGGCCCGTAACGCGGGGGTTCAGTTCAGATCTCGTGCTCATCATACAAATCCCTGTGATGACGCCCCCGTCATGGTTTGACCCTATCAAACGGTGGCTGATTCAGCAAGTTTGCGGCGGATGGCCCGTTTCCGGCAAAGCACGGCATTGGCCTATCCACACCATCACAGAAGTAACAACGTTCCCTTCCCTGTGCTGTGCAATTGCGCACAGCCCGGGCATCGGCGATTCCGCGTGGTTTGACTGGCCAGATGCGTGAAAAAAGCGCGTAAAAACGCTGTGACAGGCCGCAAATCCGCTTTGCGCGGTCAATTTTCCCGCGCTAGGCTCAAGCAGATGTTTTTCCTCTTGTTTGTGGAGTTTTCATGAAAAGTCATGTCAGGGCCGTGGTCATTGGCGGGGGCGTGGTCGGGTGCTCGGTTCTCTATCATCTGGCGCGCGCCGGTTGGAAGGATGTCATGCTCATCGAGCGGTCGGAACTGACCTCCGGTTCCTCATGGCACGCCGCAGGCGGTTTCCATACGTTGAACGGCGACCCCAATGTTGCGAAACTTCAGGCCTATACGGTTCAGCTCTACAAGGAACTGGAGGAGATTT
>JAGRLM010000183.1 GCA_020441795.1 Nitratireductor sp. | reverse complement strand
CGCGCGACGGCCTGGACCACTGCCAGAATGAAAGCAATGGCAGGCAAGAGCCTGATGGCCCAGTGCCCCGGCAACCCACCGGCCTGAAGCGATGTCTCACTACCCGCATATGCGGCGACAGCCTGTGGCCAGGTTGTCTCGACGATCACACAGGCAAGCGGAACCAGCAGCAGGCAGGTGGCCCAGTAATCCGTCATGATCCTTTGCCTCCCGGTTTGTCGCTCTCGGAAAATGTCAATCCGGACATGACCGTCAGCTGCCAGCGCCACAGGGATTGCCAGCATTACGAAGGCGGCAAAACTCCAGCTGGCCATGTCGGACAGCCAGGGAAAACCAAACGAGAAACCATAGCGCAGGAGCACTACCAGTGCCTGTCCGCAAAGGCACAGGAGCAAGGCCAGAAATGCAAGACCCAGGGTCATGTGATGCAGCCAACCGGCAAATATCAGGAAAGGTTTCATTGAAGCAATTCGCGCTCGCGTGGGACTGGCTGAAGCGCAATGCCAAGGCCAATACCGGGGTTCGTGCCAGAGCCCATTCACCGACACGAAATGGCCGGGCGCGGCCCGAATCCATTTCGATCAAGGGTAAGGCAAATCAGCAGCTTCGCAAACCGATCAATCAGGCGACGGATGACAACAGCGAAGCGTTGCCGCCGGAGGCAGTCGTGTCCTCGCTGATGCTGGTCTCGGCGTGCAACATGAAGGCGGCATCATCGGCATTGATGATCGGAATACGCCGACCGTTCTTTTCAGCTACCTGCCTGCGCATTTCCGGACTGATCGCACCATCGACCAGGATTGCGTCTATCCGGTCTGCCACGATCTCATCGCGGATTTTCGGGTCATCCAAAGCCCCTGAAACAACGCTGTTGCCAGCGCTGCGGGCAAGATCAGCAAGGCGCTGGCGCGCCTCACCATTGTCTGACAGGCAGGCGATCACGCCACGCGGGCGCAATATCCAGGAATTCGATTCGCCGGTCGGTCCGGGCATCAAGGTCCGCTGCGCGACATCAACCTTGCCGGCTTTGCGGGTAAAGCGGCGAATGTAGAACGGTCCACCCGCTTTGGGTCCCGTGCCCGAGAGGCCTTCACCGCCAAAGGGCTGGACGCCAACAACGGCACCAATCTGGTTGCGATTGACATAGATATTGCCGATATGGGCGGTCTCGCAAATGCGATCCACCCGGTTGTCGATGCGGCTGTGAATGCCCAGCGTCAGGCCGTATCCGGCCTTGTTGATATCGCTGACAACCTTGTCGACCTGGCCGGCATCAAATTCCACCACGTGCAAGACGGGTCCGAAAATCTCGCGCTCCAGTTCCAGTATCGAACCGATGCGCAAGGCGGTTGGCGATACAAAGGTGCCGTCCCTGCATTGCGCGGGCAAGGCAATTTCAAAGATCAGTCGACCATCGGCTTTCATTGCCTCACAATGATCGACGATGGTCTTGCGAGCTTCCTCGTCAATCACCGGACCTACATCTGTGGCCGGGTTCCACGGATCACCAATCGCCAGTTCGCGTGCTGCGCCCTCCAGCATTTCCAGCAGGGATGGTGCGATTTCCTTTTGCACATAGAGCACGCGCAGGGCCGAGCAGCGCTGCCCCGCACTTTGGAATGCGGAGGAAAGAATGTCGCGAACCGCCTGCTCGGGAAGCGCGGTCGAATCAACAATCATGGCGTTGAGGCCGCCGGTCTCGGCGATGAATGGCGCATCCGGTCGGCCACTGCGCGACATCGATAAGTCGATATGCCTTGCGGTATCGGTCGAGCCGGTGAAGGCAATCCCGGCAATCTTCGGACTTCCCGTCAACACCGGACCGATGCTGGCACCGTCGCCCTGGACCAGTTGCAGGACGTTTTGCGGAAGGCCGGCACTGGCAAACAGCGAAGCAGCAAAAGCGGAAATGAGCGGCGTTTGCTCGGCAGGCTTGGCAATGACCGTATTGCCGGTGACCAGCGCTCCGGCGATCTGTCCGGTGAATATTGCCAGCGGAAAATTCCATGGCGAGATGCAGACAATGGGTCCAATCGCCTCTGTATTTTTCGGAAGGGAGCGCGCCTCGGTGGCGTAATAGCGCAGGAAATCGACGGCCTCGCGAATTTCCGCGACCGCATCAAATCGGGTCTTGCCTGCCTCGCGCACCGCGAGGGCCATCAGTTCGGCGGCGTTCTCCTGGTAAAGCTCGGCCGTTCGTTCGAGGATCGCTGCGCGCTCGCCCATCGACAATGCAGACCAATTTTCAAAGGCAGCGGCCGACGCGGAAATGGCGGCAAGCGCATCCGCCGTGCTGGCGTCGGACACCCTGCCCACTTTGTCGGATTTGTTCGCAGGGTTGAGCAGTTCGCGGCCGGTGTCATCGCCCCAGACCTTGTCCGCAAAGGGTTTCATGGCCGAATTCAGCCTTGCCAGTTCCGCCGGATCGTTCAGGTTCCAGCCACGCGAATTGGCTCGCTGTGGCTTGTAGATATCGCAGGGCATCGCAATTGCCGGATGGCTCAGCGGATCAGCGCGCATGACCGCATCAACCGGATCAGCGGCTATCTCCTCCGGCCTGACGGATTTATCCAGTATGCGATGCACAAAGGAGGAATTGGCCCCGTTCTCGAGAAGGCGGCGAACGAGATAGGCGAGCAGGTCCTTGTGGACACCAACGGGCGCATATATGCGGCGGCGATGGCCGTCTTCACTGCGACTGATGTCATGCAGGGCCTCGCCCATGCCGTGCAGGCGCTGGAATTCGATGCGGGCATCCTTTCCCGCCATCGTGGCTATGGCAGCAACCGTATGGGCGTTGTGCGTGGCAAACTGCGGATAGATGCGATCGCTCATGCCCAGCAGTTTGCGTGCGCAGGCCAGATAGGAAAGATCGGTCGTCTCCTTGCGGGTAAAGACCGGATAACCATCGAGACCGCCGACCTGCGCGAGCTTGATCTCGCTGTCCCAATAGGCACCCTTGACCAGCCGCACGGAGATCCTGCGGTCAAGCCGGGTGGCAAGGTCATGCAGGAAATCAAGAACTGCAGGCGCGCGGCGCGAATAGGCCTGCACGACTATGCCGAAACCGTCCCATCCGGAAAGCACCGATGATGAAAGAACGGCCTCGATCACATCCAGCGACAGATCAAGCCGGTCAGCTTCCTCCGCATCAATCGCAAGGGGAATGTTGGCAGCCTTTGCCATGCGCGCCAGCTCGGTAACGCGCGGCGCCAGTTCTGTCAGGACACGGGTGCGGTTCACCGTTTCATAGCGGGGATGCAGCGCCGACAGCTTGACCGAGATACCGGAATTCGCATGTGGCCAGCCGGGTTTTGCCTTCTTGC
>JAGRLM010000182.1 GCA_020441795.1 Nitratireductor sp. | reverse complement strand
GCTGAATGGCAAAACAGGGAGAATTGTCATGGGAATTGAAAGTCTGGTCATTTTTCTGGTCATTGGAGCGGTTGCCGGCTGGCTTGCGGGCCTGCTGGTCAAGGGCTTCGGTTTCGGCCTTGTCGGCAATATCGTGGTCGGCATAGTCGGTGCGTTCATCGCCGGCTGGTTGCTGCCACGTGTAGGCCTGTTCATCGGTGGCGGAATTGTCGGCGCGATCATCAATGCCACCATCGGCGCGGTGATCCTGCTGGTGCTGCTGAAACTGGTGAAGCGCTGAAAACAGATAAGGGCGGCCCGGAAGCAAGGGCCGCCTTTTCTCCAGATCGCAGGATTTGAAGTTTATTCCAGTTCGTAGAGGGTGGAATGCAGCAGTTGCATACCCTGCCCAAACCGTATCACGACCAAGTCCAGTCCCGGATGGATATAGATGACCTGACCGTTCTGCCCCAGAAAATAGGCGAACGGTCCCTGAGCTTTCTTGCCTGGGCGATCAAGCACGTCATAGCGGGTGAAGCTTCGGTAAATTCCCTTGTGCCTTTCCTGCGGGCCGATATCGTCCCCAATCCAGTAGGAATGCATGGCTGACGTCAGCAAGGGATTGTCGGGTGTCCCGTTGTCGAGCAAAAAGCGTGCAACATGCAGCCAGTCAGAGGCAGTGGCATAAAGACAGCAATAAGGGGAAACACTGCTTAGGGATGAGTATTGTCGCCATTGCGCCTGTGATGCGCCTGAAGGCTTCCATATCTGGCGCGAAAGCAGATTTTCGAGCTTTTCGCCATAGGCAGCCTCAAGAACCTTGCCTGCTAGCGCCGTGTTTACATTCTGATACTCGAAGCTTCCCTGGCGTTGTGCTGATATCCTCAAGAACGGCAGGACCGCATCGATGCCCAGCGCGTGCAAGCGGGCAAGCGGACCAAAAGGGTTGTAGGGAACTGCTTCCAATGCCTTTTCGCCATTTGCATCGCCACTGCTTGCCAAGGCCGAACCATTGACTTCAAAACTGATACCGCTGCGCATGTCGAGAATCTCGCGCAAGGCCAGCTTGCCAACCGGATATGCGGCCAAGGATGGATCAATTGCGCCAAGCCGAGCATCAAGTGAAGGAATGACACCATCATCAATCGCCTTGAGTACCAGAAAACCCACAAGGCTCTTGACCAATGAAAACGAATTGAAACGGGTTGCCGGACTGACCCCTGTCGCGAAGCCCGAAGCTACGAGCGTGCCACCGCGCTCGGCCAGGAAGGCACGTCCGCCGCTAGTTTCGAACGAAGCCTTGAGTCCTTGTGGCAGGGTCGTGTGGTACGCGGCTGCATCCAAATGCTCAACGCCCTCAACAACAGCGAAGCTTCCGCCGGCAGGCCAGATTTGTGCAGGATAGCCCTCTCGCAGCAGCGCCAGAACATGCGGTGAAAAGATCACGATTGCTGAAAAAGCAGTCCCTGCGGCGATTGACAATGCTAGTAGCGTCCTGAACACGATTTTCGGGACGCGTTCCATTTTACCACCATTTTTCCGGGGTGAACTTTCCGGCGGCCTGTTCGATCACGTGGGCTGTCTTGAACAGGGTCTCTTCCTCGAAGGGACGACCTATCAGCTGCATGCCAAGCGGCAGGCCGTTTGCCGACAGTCCTGCAGGAACCGCGATGCCGGGCAGTCCGGCCATGTTCACCGTGACGGTGAAGACGTCGTTGAGATACATCTTCACCGGATCGTTGTGCATTTCCTTGTCGCCGATCTCGAAGGCGGCAGACGGTGTTGCCGGTGTCAGGATCGCGTCAACGCCGAGCGCGAATGCGTCCTCGAAATCTTTCTTGATAAGCGTGCGGACCTTCTGTGCGCGCAGGTAATAGGCGTCGTAATA
>JAGRLM010000181.1:4230-7220 GCA_020441795.1 Nitratireductor sp. | reverse complement strand
GTCATCCAGGAACACATCAAGCGGCCGCTGGCTGACGAGGTGTTGTTCGGCAAGCTCAAGACGGGTGGAACCGTCAAGGTCAGCGTCACCCGCGATGCCGATGGCAAGTCGTCGCTGGCACTCGAGGCCATCGAGGACAAGCCGGTGAAGCCGTCGCGTCCTGCCGCATCCTCGCGCAGCAAGCAAGCCACAACCAAGGCTTCGGCCAAAGCCAAGCCAGCCAAGGGGCAGGGCGGCAAGAAGTCTGGTGGCAAAGGCTCTGGAATAGTTCCGAAGGTCCCGCTCAAGACCTGACGAGGCACGGAATCAACGCTGCCGGTGAAGAAGGTCGAATTGTGTAATAAATCCTGCACGACCAGCAAAGTCGTGCAGGAGACACCACGTTATTGTGTTCATATTCGACCGCACGGGCAAAAACGTGTCGATTTTTCTCCAGCCATCCCCTATGTTTTTGTCTGCCGTCGAAGTGTTGTGGGCAACTTCGGCGGGTTTGGCTGTCCGAATGGACGGTCGGTCGGGGACAGAGTTGCGGTTGCAGTACGCTTTCTCTTCGGGCCAATAGTCCGCATTGAACAACGGATGTGGCACAGGAGGCATCTATGGAACAGGTTGAACAACTCAAGGCAATGCGTGACGCAGCCAAGGCACGCATAGAAGCGCTGCCCGATTATCGTCTCATGTCATCCCTGACGACCTTGATCAATGAGCTGGAAGAGGCTTTCGGACTGGCTCCGGTTGCTGAAAACGCAGGCGAGGAAACCAGCGAGGAGGCTTCCGCGAGTGATGCGGATGATGGCCTAGCCGCAATCCCTGAAGAGCTGACGGACGAACCGGCAATTGAAGAGCCTGAAGAGCCAGCCATGGAGGAAACGGTTGATGTTGCTCCTCAGGAGCCTGAGCCGGATGCATCCGATGCTGGCGATGAGGAAATAGCCGGTATCGACTTCAGCACGCTCGAGGCGGAGATTACCGGTGACGGCGCGGAAACGACTGAGCCCGAGACCACGGCATCCGCCCAGCAGGAAAATTCTGCAGAAGACGACGAGGACGAAGCCATTCGCCGCGCCATGCAGGAACTGGAAGCTGATCTGGAATCGGTGAAGCTGTAGCTTCGCAACATCACGCCTGCAGGGCGGCCCTTATCTTTTCAGCATGGGCCGCCAGCATTTCGGGCTTGGCCATTTCGCCCGTGTGCGGCCGCAATGCAACGCCATCAAATCGCGGAATCACATGCACATGCATGTGAAACACTACCTGGCCTCCGGCAGTTTCGTTGAACTGCTGGATCGTCAGGCCATCGGCGTTGAATGCAGCCTTGGCAGCGCGTGACACCCTGGCAATGGCAGGATAGAGAGCCGACAACACCGCATCATCCGCATCAAGGATATTGCGCACCGGTGCCTTGGGTATGACCAGGCAATGCCCGTCACCGCGCGGCATGATATCCATGAATGCGAAATTGTGTTCATCCTCATGGATCTTGTGGCAGGGGATTTCGCCGCGCAGTATCTTCGCGAAGATGTTGTTCGTGTCGTAGCTTGTCATGTCCGGCCTTTGCCAATGCTATCAAGGGATTACCGGCAACAGTAGAATCAGTATCACAACCGCGCAAGCGTCACTCGTCATCCTGCGTGGAATTGCCATTCTGTCCGGGCTTGCGAAACGGCGCGTGCTCGCGAAGCGCCTGGTTTTCCATTTCCACATGCTGGCGCTCGTCTTCGAGATAGTCTGCAACCGCGTTGCGCAGGCCCGGATGCCCGATCCAGTGAGCGGACCGTGTAATGCGGGGCAGGTAGCCGCGCGCCAGTTTGTGCGCACCCTGTGCCCCGGCCTCGACGCGCTCCATGCCATTTTGAATGGCATATTCGATAGCCTGGTAATAGCAGACCTCGAAATGCAGGCAGGGATGGTCCTCGACGCATCCCCAATGCCGCCCGTACAAGGCAGTCGATGATCGAAAATTGATCGCCCCTGCAACATATTGGCCGTTGCGCCGGGCCATCATTAGGATGATACGGTCAGACATCGTCTCGCCGATCCGCGAATAGAATTCGCGCGTGAGATATGGCCGCCCCCATTTGCGCGAGCCGGTGTCCGTGTAGAACTGGAAGAACCGGTCCCAGATCGCTTCTGTGAGGTCGCTGCCGGTCAGCCAGTCGATCGTGATGCCTGATTGCCCCAGTGCCGTTTCGCGCTCCTTGCGCATGTTCTTGCGCTTGCGCGAAGACAGGCTTGCGAGAAAGTCCTCAAAGGTCTTGTAGCCATCGTTTTGCCAGTGAAATTGCTGGTCTGTTCGCAGCAGGAAACCGGCTTCCCCAGCCAGTTTCCATTCGTTTTCCGGCATGAAAGTGATATGCGCTGATGACACGCCATGGCGCTCAGCCAGCAATGTCAGTCCCTGCAACAGGGCATTTCGACGTACATCTTCGCCATCGCCGGCTTTCACCAGCAAGCGCGGGCCGGTGGCCGGTGTGAAGGGAACCGAGCACTGCAGCTTGGGGTAATATCGCCCTCCGGCTCGCTCCAGCGCATCTGCCCAGCCATGGTCAAAGACATATTCGCCCTGGCTGTGGTTCTTCAGATAGCAGGGAAGTGCCCCGCTGATATTCCCGGCCTCGTCCTCAAGGATCAGATGCTGCGCCAGCCATCCGGTCCTGGCGGTCGCAGAGCCGCTGGTTTCGAGTGCAGACAGGAAAGCATGCAGCAGGAACGGATTTCCCTGACTGCCGTTTTGCGTCGGCTCCACCAGCCTGTCCCATGACGAAGCCTCGATTTCATCCATCGAGGATGCAACGCGAATCCTGAATTCCGTGCTCATGATTGACCTGGCAGACTGGGGATAGTGCTGCCCCTACACTTATGGTTCGCATCGCGCATGGCAAGGCCGGTTTGCTCGCCCATGGCATGTGGATGGCAGATTATTTCGGATCGAACCCCTCAAAGGTGATCTGGTCCGCATATCGGGCGCTTTTCGCCATGTCGTCGCGGTT
>JAGRLM010000181.1:0-4142 GCA_020441795.1 Nitratireductor sp. | reverse complement strand
AAGTCGATGGCACAGGCCCGCGCGATTTTCTCGTGTTCTTCAAAATGGCTGTCATCGCCCTCGGCAGTCAGGCCAAGCGGAATGTCAGGCAGAAGGTGATGCGCATCCTCGACCAGCCAATGGTCGAAGGACATCAGGGCAACCGGTCCATGATAGCCTGCAAGCACTTTGCCGATTGCCGCAACAAAACCTGTATCCTTGCCCTTGATGCCTTTCATTTCCAGTACAAGCGGCACTTTTCCGCCAACCAGGTCCAGCAATTGTCGCAGGGTAGGGACGTTGTCCGCCGTTCCGCCGATGCTGATCCGTCCCAGTTCTTCACTACTGCGCTCGCGTATGCTTCCGCTCTGGTCGGTCAGCCGTTCCAGCGTATCGTCATGAAAAACCATCGGCACTGCGTCCGAGGAAACATGCAGGTCAACCTCAATGCCGTAGCCGTGCTCCACCGCTTGACGGGCAGCGCCCAGCGTATTCTCGAATATGGCACGGCTCTTGTCATGAAGGCCGCGATGGGCAATCGGCCTCTCGGCAATCCAGCCGGCGCGGCCATTGAAGGTCTTTTCGTGATTCTGCGTCATGGATACTCCGTTGCAGGCAGAAAACTCGTTATGTAAGCCAGGATGCAAGTCGGGATACAAGTCAGGATACAAGCCAGGCAGGGATTTGGTATCCTTGCGTGAAGGCAGTGACCCAAGGCGCTCCAAGTCTCTTGCACAAGCCGTTCTTTTGCCACATCGTCACTTTAATGACACTCATCTACAACTCAAGGCAGCCTTTGGTCTGCTCGGAAAGCCCGTATGAATCCGTTTAATCCCCGTATTGTTGCCATTACCGCAATGATTTCCGTCATCCTGCCAACAAATGCAGGTGCTGTCGGATTTGAAATCCTGGCGCCGCATCGCGCGGTCTATGACCTGAAGCTGGACGACGCCAGCGAACGATCCGGCATCGATTCGGTTGCGGGGCGCATTGTTTATGAGGTGACAGGCAATGAATGCGATGGCATGTCGATCCGCTATCGCTTCGTCACCAATATCTCGACAGGCAGCGAAAGCTACAAGACCGACCAGCAAACCTCCACTTTCGAAAGCCCGGATGGCAAGGAATTCACCTTCCTGACCAAGTCCTTCGTGGATGAAAGGCCGGAATCGGTGGTCAAAGGTACGGCGATCCGTACCGGTGAAGGCGTGAAGGTTGATATCAGCGAGCCGGAAGAACGCCGCCTCGAACTGCCATCGGCAATTTTTCTCTCCACCCATCTGGTCGACATCATCGAGGCTGGCCGCAACGGTGAGACCTTTCTCAAGCGCGATATTTTTGATGGATCCGACCAGGCAGATGAAGTGGTGGCAAGTTCCACTGTCATCGGCAAGGCCAAGACCATTGCCAAGCCTTTCGACGGGGAAGATGAAGCAGCGGTGAAGCCTTTTTCAGGGCGCGAGGCCTGGCCGGTGACGATTTCATACTTCAATCTCGGCCAAAGCAACGCAGCTGAATCGCTCCCGGTGTATGAGGCGAGTTTCCTGCTTTATCCCGACGGCATTTCCCGCCGTCTCGTGATGCGATATCCGGATTATTCACTGATTGGCGAGATCACGTCACTTGAAATGCTGCCGCCAACGCCCTGCACCAAACAGCAGTAATGGGTTCGGCAGGAAGCGATTTTACGCAAATTTTAGCGAGACTTTAAGCCGAAATTAGTTAGCCCCTGTTAGCTTCGAGAAATTCAAACGAAGTCTACAAGGGCATGCAATGCATTCAATCTCACGGTTTTCCAGACTGGCGGCGGCATTCAGGCAGTCGCGAGGCGGGAATTTTGCGATCACATTTGCCCTGGTATTGACCCCAATCATGCTTTGCGCGGGGGCGGCAGTTGATTATTCCCGCATCTCCGACACCCGCACCCGGATGCAGGATGCCGCCGATACCGCTGCCCTGACCGCTGCCATTGAACGTGACAAGTCCAAGAGTCAGCGAAAGCAGATTGCGCGCGACATGTTCGACGCCAATTACAACGGTGCGGATATCAGGAAGTTTTCGGTCGATTTTGACAGTGACAAGGTCACGGTCAAGGTGAAGACCACGCTGAACATGTCACTGATGCGGATTGCCGGTTACAAGAATATCGATATTGCAGTCGAATCCAGCGCCAACCTCGACTTGAGCGAACTGGAAGTAGCGCTCGTTCTCGACATTTCAGGCTCGATGCTGAACTCGCTACCCGATGGAACATCGCGAATTGATGCGCTGCGCCAGGCCTCGCTCAAGCTTGTCGACAGCCTTGAGAAAAAGGCCAACGGCAAGTCGAAGATCGCCGTGGTGCCCTTCACGATGAATGTGAATATCGGAACTTCCAACAGTTCCATGGCCACCGACACTAATGATCCGCTGTTTGCCGGCACCAAATGGCTGGGTTGCGTCCAGGAGGACAAGCCTCCCTATCACATTGCCGACAAGCCGAAGTCCAAACTGCAGGCCTATATCTGGCCGCCAGCACCAGACGGAACAACCGCGAGTGGCGGTTTCTGCAAGAATCGCAGCAACGGGACCAACACCGGATATGCAAATCTCCAAGAGGCAAGCAATCTTTCGTCGAAAAGCGCCTATTTTGACGGCCCGAACCGCAACTGCGTCCGCTTTCCCATTGAGCCGCTTACCGACAAGTTCAACGATGTCCGCAATACGTTGAATATGCTCGAATCGCACGGCAATGACGGCACCATCATTGCGCCCGGCGTGACCTGGGGCTTGAGGGTACTTTCGCCGGCCTGGCCCTTCAAGGAGGGCAATGCCTGGAACAAGAACAATTACAAATATATGATTGTTATAACCGATGGCGCGCAGACCACCGAGATCGAATATCAGGACCAGTCCTGCAGCTCTGCCACCAACACTGTTGCCCCCTATGAGTTCGATCCTGCCAATGTCGGATTGGGTGGAAAGAAACTGAGCGGGCAGGGACCCGTCGACAACTGGACGCCCTATGGCTACATCCTGGACAGCGATCCGTTCCAAGATCATCCCGGATCGGTCTCCGGTCTTCCCGATACCTTGCAGAAACTGTCACTGGATGCCTGCACGGAAGCAAAGAAGCAGGTCAATGGTGCCGGAATCGAGATATTCACGATCGGCGTAAGCTCCGACACAGCACCGGGCACAAAGGTCTATGACCTGTTGCACAACTGCGCGTCGGCTCCCGAAAACCATTTTTATGTCACGGACAAGGATTCAGTGGACAAGGCTTTTGAGGCGATCACCAACAAGGTGCTGAAGCTGCGCCTGACCAATTGAGCCCGATATCCGCAAAAGCCCGCCGGTCACCCCCGCGGGCCTTTGCCTTTCGGAGTTTCGCGACCCTGGTTGCCAAAAGTCAGCCCCAGTTCCAAGGCCTCGCGCCCAAAGCGGTTGCGAACCTTGTCCATGGCTCTTTCTGCCTTTGCCCGCTGTGATGCTGCAGGATCGACAAGGTCCTGCGGGTCTGCCGTCTCGTCGCTTTGCAGCCCCGTGACGCCAATCCCGATCAGGCGAAACCGGGTGCCGTCCAGTTCGCGCTCCATCATTTCCTGACCTGTTCTGAAAATCCTGTCGGCCAGTTGTGTGGGATCTGCAAGTGCCCTGTTTCGGGTGCGCGACTTGAAATCCGAAGTCTTCATTTTCAAGACTACGGTCTGGCCGGCGATGTGCTTGTCCTTGAGCCTTGCTGAAACCTTTTCGCTCAATTTGCGCAAGACGCGGGCAAGTTCGGCCTTGTCGGCAATGTCGGTGTTGAACGTGGTTTCCGCGCTGACGCTCTTCGCCTCGCTGCCGGGCTCGACGCTGCGCTCGTCCAATCCGCGTGACAGCCGGGAGAGCCGCAGCCCGATGGAACCATAGCGGCGCGCCAGCACGCTTTCCTCCATGTCCTGCACCTCTCCAATGCCGGTGATCCCGTCGCGCGCCAGCATCGACTGCGTGGCCTTGCCGACACCCCAGATCAGCGAGACCGGCTGTTTGCGCAGGAATGCCACCGCCTCCTGCCTTCCGATAACCGAAAAGCCGCGCGGCTTCTCGAAATCCGAGGCGACCTTTGCCAGAAACTTGCAATAGGAAAGCCCGACCGAGACGGACAGATGCAATTCATCCTCGACACGCCGGGCAAACCG
>JAGRLM010000180.1 GCA_020441795.1 Nitratireductor sp. | reverse complement strand
CATGCCGACGCGGGCGCGCAGCTGCACCGGGTCAACCCGCTTGTCATAGATGTCCTGGCCGTCGAGGGTGATCCGCCCCTCGACCCGGGCGGTGGCGACGGTGTCGTTCATCCGGTTCAGGCAGCGAAGAAAGGTCGACTTGCCGCAACCCGATGGTCCGATAAGTGCTGTGACCTCCTTTTCGTTGATGTCGATGGACACACCGAAAAGAGCCTGCTTTGCGCCATAGAACACATCAACATTCTCGCCGCGCATCTTGATTGCCGGAGTGTTGCCCTTGCGGTTGGCAAGCAGCGCCTCAGTCTGCGTTTCAGACATCATGTTCATTCCCTTTTTCCCCGAACTGCGCCCTTGTGGACGTCACGAGTTTCCCTGATAGGCGCGGATGGTTCAAGCCAAGCGCCAGATATCTGTTTACCAGCGGCGCTCGAAGCGTCGGCGCAGCAAAATGGCAATGGCGTTCATGAACAGCAAGAACACCAGGAGTACGATAATGGCGCCGGAAGCGCGCTCGACGAATGCCGGATCGCCGCGCTGTGTCCAGTTGTAAACCTGGACTGGCAAGGCGGATGCAGGGTCGAAAATGCCCTCGGGCGGCAGACCAGGATATTCGCGCACGAATGCGACCATGCCGATCAGCAGCAAGGGTGCAGTTTCACCCAGCGCCTGTGCCAGACCGATGATCGTGCCGGTCAGGATGCCGGGGGCTGCCAGTGGCAATACGTGGTGGAAAATCGCCTGCATCTTCGATGCACCCACTCCCAGAGCCGCATCCCGAATGGAGGGTGGAACCGCTTTCAGTGCTGCTCGCGTTGCGATGATGATGGTTGGCAGTGTCATCAATGTCAGGACCAGTCCGCCGACAATTGGCGCCGAGCGCGGCAGGCCTGCATAATTGATGAAGATTGCCAGGCCCAGGATGCCGAAAACAATCGAGGGAACAGCCGCCAGATTGGCAATATTTACCTCAATCAGGTCGGTCCATTTGTTTTGTGGGGCAAATTCCTCGAGATAGATCGAGGCAGCAACGCCGATCGGCAATGACAGGCAAAGCACCAGCAGCATCATATAGGCCGAGCCGATGATCGCTACGCCAAGTCCGGCCGCTTCGGGCCTGGTATCGGAGGCATCGGGCGCGGTGAAGAAGGACGGATTGAACCTCGTCTCCAGCACGCCCGCTTTTGCCAGCTGATCTGCCAGTTGCAGCTGCTGCGGCGAGATGTTTCGGTCAAGCGCGGCCGACTCCATCGTGACCCGCCCCTTGTAGTAGCCATCGATGCGGCCTGATGCGAGGAGGCGGAATTCGATCGTCTCACCAATTTTCGATGGGTCCGCGAGTACATAGCGGCGCAGATCAGCAGGCGCTTCCTTCGAGATGATGTCGCCGATCTTCTTGGGATTGAGACCCTCGATGACAATGCCGCGGTCCTCGACCAGCTTCCTGAGTGATGCCTCGATCAGCGGCACATAGGCAAAGGTGGTAACCTTGTTCAACGCCTCGATGTCGCGGTCGCCCTTCTTGTCGAGCTTGGCGGGATCAAGAAAGATGTCCAGCTTCACATAGGTTTGCTGAAAGGAAGAGACGCCGTTGAACACAATGGAAGTGAGCAAGCCAGCGACAGCCAGAATGCCGATCATCACGGCAATGAAGCCGATCATGCGAAACCGGGTTTCAGCAGTCTGACGGCGGCGTGCCTGATCGCTCCTGACATAAAGCGAACGCCCGGCGCTGGTTGTTGGCGCAGATGGGGCGAGGCTGGAAATATCGGTCATTCATATTGCTCCCGGTATTTGCGCACAATGTACAGGGCCAGGACATTGAGGCTGAGGGTAAACACGAACAAGGTAAGACCAAGCGCAAAGGCCACCAAGGTTTCCGGGCTTGCAAATTCGGTATCACCGGTCAACTGGCTGACGATCTTCACCGTGACCGTGGTCATGGCCTCGAAGGGATTGAGGCCGAGTTTTGCTGCAGCACCCGCTCCCATGACCACAATCATGGTTTCACCGATGGCGCGGCTGGCAGCAAGCAGGATCGCACCCACGATACCCGGCAATGCGGCAGGCAGAATGACCTGGCGTATGGTTTCGGACTGGGTTGCACCCAGACCATAGGAACCGTCGCGAAGCGCCTGGGGAACCGCGTTGATGATGTCATCCGACAGAGAGGAGACGAAAGGTATCAGCATGATGCCCATGACGAGACCGGCGGTCATGACGGATGACGACGAGGTGCCAAGTCCCAATGGCTGGGCAATCCAGTCGCGAAGGAAAGGGCCAACCGTAATAAGCGCGAACAAGCCATAGACGATGGTCGGAACGCCTGCGAGAATTTCGATGGCCGGCTTGGCAAAGCTGCGGAGCCGGTTGCCGGCATATTCGGCGAGATAGATCGCGATCATCAAGCCAATTGGAACCGACAGCGCCAGCGAAACCAGCGAGATATACATTGTGCCCCACAGCAGTGGCAAAATGCCAAGGTCGGAACCACCGCGGAATTGCGGATTCCAGACGGTGGAGAAGAAGAAGTCCTTCGCATTGTACATCTGGAAGAAATGGATCGACTCGAAAAGCAGCGAGGCAATGATGCCTATTGTCGTCAGAATGGCGACCATCGAGGATGCAATCAGCAGGACACGGATGAAGGTTTCACTGATATTGCGGGCGCGCATGCTCGGCTTGATGCGGAAATAGGCCCACATGCCAAATCCGGCTGCCACGAGAAGCACGGCAATGTCGCGGAACAATGCGCCCTCTTTCTCGATGATGCGATATTCCTTGGCTGCCTCGAACACGACGGGGGAAACATCGGAACCAAGCGCAATGCCGGCTGAGGCAAGAAGTTTTCTGATGTCGGATGTGTCGGCACTCATGGTCGACAAATCCTGCTCGGTCGCCTCGCCTCTTGAAACCACGAAATCAAGGCCATCGGCAATACGACGGATATCAGCCAGAACCAGGCTGCGGGCGCCACCTTCGGGAATGGCACTTTCAGGAATATTTGCGCTGATCCGCGTCTCGATCAAGATGGGCTGAACAAACAACCAGCAGCCAAGCAACAGGAGTGCGGGTACCGCCACGAACAGGGCGACAGACTGGCCGTAATAACTGGGCAGGGAATGAAGTTTGACCTTTTCGCGTGCCGCGGCGTCCACTGCCCGCATGCGACCGAGAATGAAGCCGATTACAGCCATTCCCAAAACAATCAGCGCAAGCAAACCTGGAGTCATGACATCCCACCACCAATCTAGACGGGGCGGCGCTTGATGCGCCGCCCCGATTTCAAAGTCCAGAGCTTAGTTCAACGGACCCATTGGTGTGCGTGCCTTGACCATTTCCTGGGTCTTGGCAAGTTCCGGATCGGAAACCAGACCATAGGCAGCCAGAGGACCGTCAGGACCGGCCATTTCGTCGGAGACGAAGAATTCGATATATTCCTGCAGGCCAGGAATGACATCGAGGTGGGCGTTCTTGACATAGAAGTAAAGCGGGCGGGAGACCGGATACTCACCGGAAGCAATGGTCTCGACCGAAGGCGTTACGCCGCCCATGGTCGCAACCTGCAGCTTGTCGGTATTGTTCTGGTAGAACGAAAGACCGAATACGCCGATGCCGTTCTTGTTGGCGTCAACGCGAGCAAGCGTCTCGGTGTAGTCGCCGTCGATGTCGGTGGAAACACCATCGGTACGGATGGTCTTGCACTCTTTTTCAGCTGCTTTCTTGTCGCCGCCATTGGACGCCACGATCGCTTCGAATGTGCCATCTTCTTCGCAACCGGCGATGATCACCTTTTCTTCGAAAACTTCGCGGGTGCCGTGCTTGGTGCCCGGGATGAAAGCGAGAATTTCCTGGGCTGGCAGGTCGGCGCGAACGTCGCTCCACATCTTGTTCGGATTGTCGACCAGCTTGCCGTCCTTGACGACCTTGGCCGCAAGTGCTGCATGCCAGTCAGCCGGGGTAAATGCGAAGCCCGGGCCGTTGATGTCGGAAGCGAAGACAATGCCGTCATAACCGATGCGGACTTCCTGGATGTCCTTGACACCGTTCTGCGCGCAATTGTCGATGTCGGACTGCTTGATGCGGGAAGAGGAATTGGCGATGTCGATGGTGTTCTCGCCAACGCCTTCGCACAATGCCTTGCGGCCTGCACCTGAACCACCGCCATTGACGACCGGCGTTGGATATTTGGTGTTTTCACCAAATGCTTCTGCGACGATCGAGGCGTATGGAAGAACGGTCGAGGAACCAGCGATCTGGATCTCGTCGCGCGCTTCGGCCTGGCCAGCAAACGACATCATGAGGGCGCAGGCTGCTGCGCCGGCGTAAAACGAAAATTTCACGGGTCTATCTCCCTTTGGGTGACTGAAGTCAGGTGATTGGGTCATCACGCTGATTGCCCGAATTGCGGCAATCAATCCTTGGATGACTTCGGCAACCTAACGACTACGCAAAATGGTTTTATGTCGTTTGCATGTTAGTATTGTGACACCTTAAATTATTGATTATATTATGTTTTATGAAGCTATCCCCGCTCCGCAAGTTCGATTGAGGGAAATTTCACCGAAAAGGTTGCACCCTCGCCGGGCCTGGAGCTGACATTGAGACGGGTGCCATGGCGCGCAAGGATATGCTTGACGATAGCAAGCCCAAGTCCGGTTCCCTGTTTCTGTCGGCTGTCAGCGATGTCAACGCGGTAGAAACGTTCCGTCAGGCGGGGAAGGTGCTCGGCGGCAATACCAGGTCCGTAGTCCCGCACAGCCACCTCGACACTTCCTGCACTGCCGACACCCCTGGTACCTGAATTGTCGGAGCTGTTCTGCTCGTTGAGCAAACTGACGCTGATATCAACCTTTCCCCCGCTCTGACCATATTTACATGCATTCTCGACCAGGTTTGAAAAGACCTGCACCAGTTCGTCGCGGTCACCGCGCACCATTGCAGGCCCGCTCGGCAGGTCGGTATTGACGACAACGCCGAGCGATTCCGCCTGGTTCTCGAGAGATCGCTGGACGAGATTGATAACATCGCGAATGTCCACTTCCTCGCGCGGGCGCAAATGCGCTTTCATTTCGATCCGGCTCAGTGACAACAGATCATCAATCAGGCGGGACATGCGCTCGGCCTGTTCCAGCATGATGGCGAGGAACCGCTTCGTGGCTTGCGGGTCAGCACTTGCCGGACCTTGCAGGGTCTCGACAAATCCGCGCAGGGAAACGAGTGGCGTGCGCAATTCGTGGCTCGCATTGGCAATGAAATCGGAGCGCATTTCCTCGGCACGCTTGATCTCGGACTGATCAATGAAAGTGACCATGAACCAGGACGGCTGGCCGGAGGTAACCTGTGAGAGCACGGGCGAGACAGACACCAGAAACCAGCGATCCGCCGGGACGCGTTCATGATACATGGCCACGGCACGCTCCTGATTTTTCATCGAGAGCTCCAGCAATCGGGCTATCTCGGGCTGGCGAAAACTGAAATTCAGCGGATCGCCTACCCGCGCGGCGGAAAAGACCTGGGTGGAAAGCTGGTTGGCGTAGCGAACATTGCCCTGCGGATCGAGGATATAGACAGGATGCCCGAAGGCCTCCGCTACAGCCTTTGTCGCATTGTCCGGCCAGAGCGGACGTTGCGCCTGCTGTGCCACCCGTTCCTGGCGCGCGACCGTGGAGGGGATCAGGGCTGCGAAGACCGCGAAAACCACTGCCGCGATCAGCGCGGAAATGACAGCCCTGGCCGGATCATGGATCGACACGCCCACTGCAACAGCAAGGCATGCAAGTGCCAGTCTGCCGGTTTCAGACAGCCTTGACCACATTGTGTCGATTCCTTTCTGTTCGGCGCATGGCGATTGTAAAAATACATGTCGTCAGCAATTGATGACAGTTTGATGGGCCATTGAGGGGTTTGTTGGCAAGATGGCTGTTTTTTATCTTGCCGCGATTCTATATTCCATCATGGTTCGATCAGCGAACGACAACCGGATGGAGCCCCTGACCCAAATGGATATACCTGACGCACCTGTAGTTGAGCTCGCCATCCGCGGCAAGCAGCGGCAATTCGACCTTGATGATCCGAAATTACCGGAATGGGTCGACAAGCACGCCTTTTCGAGCGGTGATTATCCCTATGACAAGAAGCTGAAGAGAAGCTCCTACGAGGAAGAATTGCAGGCGCTGCAGCGGGAACTGGTGAAGGTTCAGCACTGGCTCCAGAAAACCGGGCGGCGAATGATGATCCTGTTCGAGGGTCGCGATGCTGCGGGCAAGGGTGGAACCATTGCTGCATTCAGGGAGAACCTCAATCCGCGCTATGCCCGACCCGTCGCGTTATCCAAACCGTCCGATGTTGAACTGGGTCAGTGGTATTTCCAGCGCTATGTCCAGAATTTTCCGACCGCCGGCGAATTCGTGATGTTCGACCGTTCCTGGTACAACCGTGCCGGAGTGGAGCCGGTCATGGGATTTTGCAAGCCGGAGCAGCACGAGGCCTTCCTGCAGGAAGTACCCAGATTTGAGGAAATGATCGTCAATGAGGGGATCGCCTTCTTCAAGTTCTGGCTCAATATCGGCCAGGAAATGCAGTTGAAGCGGTTCCATGATCGGCGGCATGACCCGCTGAAGGTTTGGAAATTGTCGCCCATCGACATCAAGGCCCTGCAGAAATGGGATGAATATACGGCAGCAAGAGACACGATGCTCGAACGCAGCCACACCGAAATGGCGCCCTGGACCATCATCCGGTCAAACGACAAGCGAAGGGCGCGGCTGAACGCAATGCGAAAAGTGCTTCACAGCCTTGACTATGAGTTTAAGGAGCCGGAGGCCATCGGTGCAATCGACGATAACATTGTGAGGGATGCGAGCGCATTCCAGGATTAGAGCCCTGTTCCGCCCGGTTTCAACTGGCTCGTTCAGGCTCTGGGCCTATTCGTTGTCAAGGCGAAGCCGCGCATACTGGATGTCGATAACATCGCCTTGCCCCGTCAGCGCAGCCGAGCCGGTGATGTCCGTGTTCAGGGAGAAATGCGCGTCATTGGTTGAACTGGCAGATGCCGGAATTGCCAGCTTGAAGATCATGACTTCGGGCTGCAAGCCAACGCGGAAACGCTTGCGACCGCACAATTCCTGTCCGTCAAAGTCACAACTGACCGAGAAGTTCGCCGGTCCGGTCCCGCCGGACTTGGCGCGGATCTCAACGGTAACATTCTTGCCGGCAATTCGTGAGAGGACCCCCGGCTGAACGGCCAACAGGATCGGCTTGGCCGTTTCCTCCTTGTTGTCGCTGGCGCGAAGCGAGGTCAGGCGCAACATTTCGGTGTTGGACTGGGTAACAATCTCCGCCGTTCCCCTGCCCTGTGTGTCGAGTGCTGCAGTGTCGGAAGCCGAGAGCAGAACCAGATAGGTTCCGTCGGTAGGTTCATCCCTGCCTGCCGGGTCGGATTGTTGAGCATTTCCGTTCTGCGCCTGCGTAGTGGCGTCGGTCTTTTCAAAGATCGTGGTGTAAAGCGTGTAGCCAAGCCATCCAAAGCCCAGGATCGCAAGCAATGTGATCGCAATGCCGAGATTGCGCCGCGCTGACGAGCCGCGCCTTGCCAGCATTGCCCTGCTGACATTGTCGCGGTCGTCGTCGTCCGCCCCGTAGTCGATCCTGTCGTCATATCCGTTTTCGTCGGAGTATCCCGCATAGGGATCATCCACCAGGACCGGCTCTGCCCTCCCCGCTGGATCGCCAACCGGAGGGACACCGATACCGGGTTCACGGGGCTGCGCAGGGGCCGGATCGGTATCCCGGGACCGCATGCGGGGCGGCAGTGTCTGCGGCATCGGTGGCGGGGCCGGGTCGTAACCGGCCTCGATGCGCCGGATCGAAACTTCGAGTGCATTGCGATGTGCCTGCGCTGCATCCGGGCCCTGGTTCGGCGCAGATGCGATCATCCGCTCCAGCGCGTTGCGCGAAGACTGGTATATCTTTTCCCGGATAGCCGGATCAGAATCATCCTGCCGTACCAAGGCCTGCCGAATGAGACCCTCAAAGTCAGCCAATTTAACAACACCCCTGTTTGATCCTTCACCGTGCATTTCGCCTGATCAGGGTTGAAACGCACCGGTTCAGATCATCTTACGCCCTTTGCGGCATTCCACCTTGTCCCCACTGGCCGGATCATTTGCAATTCCCGACCCCTGATATCAGAAATGCCAGCAGCTTCCGTAGCGTCATGCCAGACAAAATGCAACTGCGGTAACGGTTTCGCAGTCCCCTTATCCGGCTTTACGGCCGGTTTTGCAACGCAAGCGCGACATGCTTTGCACAAGACGGTTTGCTAAGGCAAAGATTGATCTCAAAACCGGGTTTGCGTATAAGACTTACGTTTTCGTAAGCGTCAATAGTGGAGCGCCGTTTTTCATGACCCTGCCAGCAATCCTCAAGGACCGGCTTTCGGTTCCCGTCGTCGCCGCGCCCTTGTTCATCATTTCCCACCCGGAATTGACGCTGGCGCAATGCAAGGCCGGGGTTGTGGGATCATTTCCCGCTCTCAATGCCCGCCCGGTCGAGCAGCTTGACGATTGGCTGGCGCAATTGACCGAGGAACTGGCCGCCCACCAGGCGGCAAATCCGGGCTCGAAAACAGCGCCCTTTGCCGTGAACCAGATCGTGCACAAGTCCAACAACCGGCTGCAACAGGATCTGGAACTCTGCGTCAAATACAAGGCCCCAATCGTGATCACCTCGCTGGGCGCGGTTCCCGAAGTCAATGAGGCCGTGCATTCCTATGGTGGCATCGTGCTTCACGACATCATCCATGACCGCCATGCGCGCAAGGCCATTGAAAAAGGTGCGGACGGCCTGATAGCAGTGGCAACGGGTGCCGGCGGCCATGCCGGAACCTTGTCGCCTTTCGCACTGATCCAGGAGATACGGCAGTGGTTCGACGGGCCGTTGCTGCTTTCGGGTTCGATCGCCAATGGCGGGGCGGTGCTGGCCGCGCAGGCGATGGGGGCAGATCTTGCCTATATCGGCTCTCCCTTCATCGCCACCAGGGAAGCAAGAGCCAGCGAAGCCTACAAGCAGGGCATTGTCGAAGGCCGCGCCGCCGACATCGTCTATACCAACCTGTTTACCGGGGTTCATGGCAACTATCTGCGCTCATCCATCGTCAATGCCGGGCTTGACCCCGACCACCTCCCGGAGAGTGACGCGAGCAAGATGAGCTTCGGCTCGGGCAGTGATGCCAAGGCCAAAGCCTGGAAAGACATCTGGGGATGTGGTCAGGGCATTGGCGCGGTGGACAAGATTGTTACCACGCAGGAACTCGTTGACCGTCTGAAGCGTGAATATGCGCAAGCCAGGGAACGCGTCTGCGGCTGAGCGCATTCGCCATTGCCAGCGTCAATCGCGCCAGAAACCTGGCGCGAACATGACGACGACACTCATGATCTCAAGGCGGCCGAGCAGCATTTCAATCGACAGCACCACCTTGTCGATGTCAGACATGCCGGCAAAATTGAAGGCTGGCCCGATCTTGCCGCCAAGCCCCGGCCCGACGTTTGCCAGTGCCGTAGCGGAGCCGGAAAATGCGGTGATCAGATCATTTCCCGTCAGGGTAAGGATGACGCCGCCGATCAGGAAAGTCGCGAAATAGAGCAGCGTGAACGCAATGACGGCAATCACCACTTCCTCATCGATGACATGATCGCCATATTTCATGCTGCGCACCGAACTGGGCGAAAGAAGCCGGGATACGGCCGATTTGCACACCGCCACAAAGACCACGATCCGAAACATCTTCAGGCCGCCTGCCGTCGAACCGGAACAGGCCCCGAGGAATGTCAGCAATCCGATCAGGAACAGGGCTGATGTTGGCCAGACGCCAAAATCCTGGAACACGAACCCGGTAGTGGTGATGATCGAAACAACGGTGAAGGTGACGCTGGCAAGAAGCGTCGAGGTGACTGGCGTGCCATTTGCCTGAAGCACGATCAGCAGGAAGAAGACCGAGGCGGCAATGACGCCGATATAATAGGCGATCTGGATGTCGAAGAAGCGCCGCTTTGATGACAGCATGAAAAGCATGAACATGAAGGGCATGCCGCCCAGGAACATGAAGACGGTGCCAGCCCAGAGTATTGGTACGGAATTGAACTTCGCAAAGGAAATGTCCGAAGTGCCATAGCCACCGGTGGACAGGGTCGCCATTGCATGATTGGCAGCATCGAAGAAGCTCATGCCAAGAGCGTTATATGTCAGGATACAAGCAAGCGTGAGGCCAACATAAAGCCACAGGATGCGCACGGCATATTCCTCGAAGCGCGAAAAGCTCTTTTCGGCGGTGTCCGATGATTCCATGGCGAACAGCGACTGGCCACCCAGTTTGAGGAAGGGAAACAGGAACACGGACAGCACAACGATGCCCACGCCGCCAATCCATTGGAGCAGGGAGCGCCACAACAGAATGCCGGGTGGCAGACGATCAAGCTGCGACATCACGGTTGAACCCGTGGTGGTGAGACCCGACACGGATTCGAAAAAGGCATCGACCGGGGTCATTTTCACTTCCGCGAAATAGAATGGCAAAGCGCCGGCAGAACACATCACGAGCCATGAAAGGCTCACAAAAAGAAAGCCGTCGCGCCGGTTCCAACCGGAGTGGCGGTCCCGAAAGCCCAGATGCAGGAAAAGCCCCGCCCCTCCGGCGACAAAGGCCGAAATCAGGAAAACCTGCCAGTCGCGATTGCCCTGTGCCAGATCCACCAATGCAGGCAATGCCATTGCCAGGCCGGCAACGCACAAGAGCAGCCCCAGTGGCGAGATGATCTTTTCGATCTGCATTGCGAAAACTTCCCGTTTGCCGTGGCGTTAAAATGCGTGCGCTTATACGCCTGGCTGCGGCGGAAGCCAATCGGGATTGGTGCAACCAGTCGATAGGTCGCAAAAAACGGCGGGCCTTGCAACCCGCCGTTCGCTTTTCTCAAACAGTGCCGGATCAACCAGCCGCAGCTACTGCCCGCTTGGCCATGACCTTGACCAGATTGGCGCGATAGGCGCTGTCGCCATGAATGTCGGCCAGCATCATGCCTTCATCAACACTGGCATTGGCGACTGCGTCAGCGCTCCAGTTTTCGGTCAGGGCCTTTTCCATCCCCTCGTGACGAAACACGCCGCCAGCTCCGGCACCGGTCACGCCAACGCGCGCCATGCCGTTTTTCAGCTTGGCAACGAAGACACCAGCCATGGCGTAACGCGAGGCCGGGTTGGGGAACTTGGCATAGGCTGACTTGGCGGGAGCCGCGAAGCTGACGGCTGTGATGATCTCGCCATCCTCGAGCGCGGTCTCGAACATGCCGGTGAAGAAATCATCGGTGTCGATGGTACGCTTGTTGGTCATGATCTGCGCGTTGAGCGCCATCATGGCCGCAGGATAGTCCGCTGCAGGGTCATTGTTGGCAATGGAGCCGCCAATCGTTCCCATGTGGCGAACGGCAGGGTCACCAATATGACCGGCAAGATCGCAGATGCCCGGGCAGATCGCACGAAGCTCCTTGCTGGATGCGACCTCGGCATGGGTGGTAGCCGCGCCGATGGTTACCTGGTTGCCGTTGATCGAGATGCCCTTCATGGCAGCGATGTGACGCAGATCGATCAGATCGCTTGGTGCTGCCAGACGCTGCTTCATCGTAGGAATGAGCGTCTGGCCGCCGGACACGAATTTGCCGTCTTCGGCCTTGGCCATCAAGGCAGCCGCGTCGTCCACCGAAGAGGCGCGATGATAGGAAGTATTGTGCATGGTATTGCCTCTCTTATGCTTTCATTGCCGCCCAGACCCGTGACGGGCTGGCTGGCATTGTCAGGTTGTTGTTGCCGATGGCATCCGTGATGGCGTTGATCAGCGCTGGCGGGGATCCGATGGCTCCCGCCTCGCCGCAGCCCTTGATGCCAAGCGGATTGCCCGGGCAAAGCGTTTCATGCGTCGCCAGTTTGAAGCTTGGCAGATCGTCGGCACGCGGCATGGTGTAGTCCATGAAGCTTGCCGTGATCAGCTGGCCGTCAGCATTGTAGACCGCACC
>JAGRLM010000179.1 GCA_020441795.1 Nitratireductor sp. | reverse complement strand
AATCGCGCGGCGCAAACAGCGAATGATGCCGGATATGCAAGATCTCCTTGCGCGAATAGCGGCTGTCGGCATGGGCGCGGCCCGGTGCCGCTGTAATCTCTGGCAGGATCGGATATTTCGCCTGCTGGAACGCCTGGGCAATGAGCGAGGAACAGATCGCGCGGGTCGGATCACCAGAACCCAGTGCGATCATCCGGCGGCGAAAGCGGCTTGGCACTGGAACCGGGAAAAAATACCGCAGCAAGTCGAAGATGTTCTTCAGGTCATATTGCTTGCCAATGCTGGCGATCATGAAATCCACGATCTTTTGCCGATCCTCGCCGGTAAGGCCTACCGGACGGCAGATACGAGTATTGTAGCTTGAATAGCGCGACAGCGGCACGGCCATGCAGCCTTCGCCGAGATTGCTTTCGATCAGGCGTGGCCGCTCGCCACCCCCGGCCGGTTTTGGGAGCGCATGGCCAACATAAAGCGCTGCATGGCTCCAGGTGGAATTGGTAAGGTACTTGATTGTCGAGGAAACAAACTGGTTGCCCTCGACAAGCAGCACATCACCAGGTTCGAGCGTTGCCCAAAGTGTGTCATAATCGGAGGGCGTGTAGGGATTGTAGCCGGAAACCTGCTTGGTAAGCACTTTGGCCATGCGGTGTCCGAGTCTGTCCAGCAGCTTGTCGAACATGCCCATGCAATTCTCCTTCATCGCCTCATCCCGGTGCATATTTCGCAAGCGGGCACGAACAGTCAATTCAAACTCTGTGCCGGCGTGATGACAAGAATGGCATGACAAAACTGTCAGCCATGCAAAAGCGGGCACAAAGGTGCATTGACTTGGAATCTGCAGCCTCTAGATTGGAATCATTCCAAAAAAGGTACACCCATGTTGAACAGAGTTCTGTCATTTCCTTCCGCATTTTCGGGCCGTCGCGCCTTTGAAGGCCTTTCGGAGCAGGAAATCTTGGCGCTTGCCATATCCAGCGAAGAGGATGACGGGCGCATCTATCAGACCTATGCCGATGGATTGCGCGCGGATTTTCCCGACACCGCGAAGATCTTCGACGAGATGGCCGAGGAGGAAAACGAGCATCGCCGCTGGTTGATCGATCTGCACCGCGAAAAATTCGGCGAGACCATCCCGCTGATCCGGCGCGAGCACGTAAAGGGTTTCTACGAACGCAAGCCCGCATGGCTGGTGAAGCCCTTCGGTGTTGACGAGGTGCGCAAGCAGGCAGCCGACATGGAGGCGCAGGCTTGCAGATTCTATGCAGAAGCTGCGCGCCGCTCCCGGGATGCCTCGATCCGCAAATTGTTGGGCGATCTGGCTCGCGCCGAGGCAGGCCATATCAGTACCGCCATGGGCGCGGTCAAGGAGCATGCGCCCAGCGATGTGCAGGAGGCCGAACGCCAGCAGGAGAACAAGCAGTTCATCCTGACCTGGGTGCAGCCGGGGCTTGCCGGTCTGATGGACGGTTCTGTGTCAACGCTTGCTCCCATCTTTGCCACCGCCTTTGCAACACAGGATACCTGGACCACATTTCTGGTCGGGCTTGCTGCGTCATTGGGCGCAGGCATTTCCATGGGCTTTACCGAAGCCGCGCATGATGACGGAGTGATTTCGGGTCGCGGTTCCCCGTTGAAGCGCGGCCTTGCTTCCGGCGTCATGACGGCGGTGGGCGGCCTGGGCCATGCCTTGCCCTATCTCATTCCCGACTTCTGGACGGCAACCATCCTGGCCTTCGTCGTCGTGTTCATAGAATTGTGGGCAATTGCCTGGATCCAGAACCATTACATGGAAACCCCGTGGGCGAGGGCAATCTTCCAGGTCGTTCTTGGTGGTGCGCTGGTCTTTGCCGTAGGCGTGATTGTCGGCGGCGGCTAGGGTCCTGACCCCAGGGTCAATGCTCCGATTCCAATTTGGTCCGGATTGTTCCAGCCTGCATTCATCCGTGAACTCGATAGCGGCGGCATCACCCTTCCGGAGACAGAACGGGCGTGCCGGTGGTCAGGTAGCGGCTTTCGATACCGGCAGCCGGGTCCGGTGGTTCACCAGCCAGATGCCTGCGCCGACCAGGGCGAGCGACAGGACCACATTTGCCGTCAATTGCTCATGGAAGAAGAACCAGCCGAGAATGACGCCGAATACCGGTGTCAGGAACGCATAGCTTGCCATGTCGGAAGCCGGATAGATCGACAATATCCAGAACCAAAGCATGAATCCGGCCGAGACCACACCAAGCACCTGAAATGCGAAGACGGCCCACAAGACCGGCGTCATCTCGCGAAATAGCGGACCGAAATACGGGGCCAGGAACAGCAGCACTGGCGCCGAGATCAGCAATTGATACAGTAATTGCATGTCAGGCCGCACGGCAGACAGCCGGGTCACACGCGCCAGGATCGCAATCCCGGCCCAGCCGGTCGCTGCCGCCAGCGCCATCAAATCGCCGATGAATGCCTTGTCGCTGGCGGTGTGGTCATTGCGCCACAGCGCAATCGCCACCCCGGCGACAGCCAGCGCGAGACCGCTGGCGCGCATGGCTGTCAGCCCTTCGCCCGGAATGAGAAAATGCGCTGCCAGTGCCACCCAGACCGGCATCGTGTAGAACAGGATCGAGGTTCGTGCGACAGTGGTGTAGTCGAGCGCCAGGAACAGCAGCGTGAATTCGAACGCGAACAGCAATCCGCAGACAATTCCCGGCAAGAGGGCGCCGCCGCCAAAATTGATCTTGCGGCCCCGTATCAGCATGTAGAGGACCACCGGCAGGATGGCGCAGGCCGAGCGCAAGCCAGCCTGAAAGACCGGATTCATGCCGGCATTGACGAATTTGACCATCACCTGGTTGACGGCCAGCAAGGCCGAAAACCCGACGAGCATCGAGCCGCCGAACAGATCGATCCGTTCCTTGCGTTGTGCCACACTCATCTGGCTGCACCCGCCATATTTTCGATCAGGCGAAGCATCAGCGCAATGTCTTCGGCGCGCGACAGGCGGTGGTCGCCATCCTTGACAAGTGTCATGGCTACCTGGGCCTGGGGAAGATGTTCCGCGAGGCGCATGGCGTGCTGCCATGGAACATCCGGATCTGCCATGCCTTGCAGGATATGAACCGGACAGCCGGGATCAATCATCCCGTCAAGCACCAGGTTCTTCGCGCCATCGTCAAACAAGGCCCTGGTATAGATGTTCGGCTCGTCCGAATATTGCGACGGTTCTTCCAGATAGCCCGTGTCAGTGATCTCCCGCTTTTGCGAATCGCTCAATTGCGGCCACATCAATTCATGGGTGAAGTCGGGGGCGGGCGCGATCAACAGCATGCCGCCAAGCCGCCCGTCAAAGCCACGCTTTTGCAATTCCTGCGCCATGCGCAAGGCAATCCAGCCACCCATGGACGACCCGACCAGGATTTGCGGGCCTGATGTGAAGGCATCAAACACGGCGAGGCTTTCCTCCAGCCAGCGCGAAATGGTACCGTCGCGAAATTCCCCGCCCGAACTTCCATGCCCGGAATAGTCATGGCGGCAGCACGCAATGCCATGTTCGCCGCACCACTGGTCAAGCGCCTCCGCCTTGGTGCCTGCCATGTCGGAACGATAGCCGCCCAGCCACACGATACCCGGCTCCCTGCCTTTTCGCGCAAGTACGGCAATTGAACGGGAGTTGGCCTTGTCGCCGACTGTGATGTGTTTCAACTGATTTTGCATGATTTCCGGATTGATTCGTGATATTGACGCTACTCGTTTTCCGGCTCGGGATCACAACCGGGTTTGCATTGACGCTTCCCGTGTGCATAAGCGCATGATTGGCAGGGAAATTGCAAGCCGCCCGTATTGTCGGGATTGGTATTCAGGCCGGGAAAACACTGAACGAAACTGTATGGGAGAACACGACCATTCGCCGTCCGCATAGAGCGCAAGCGCCAGTCAAGGAAGGACCACGGTCCAACGAAGATATCCGCAGCCCGAAGGTTCAGCTCATTGATGCTGAAGGTCAGAACCTTGGCATCATGGAAACCGCACAGGCCATGGCATTGGCCGCAGAAGCCGGTTTCGACCTCGTCGAAATAGCTGCAAACAACGATCCGCCAATTTGCAAGATTCTGGATCTGGGCCGGTTCAAATACCAGGCACAGAAAAAGGCTGCCGAGCAGCGCAAGAAGCAGAAGACGCAAGAGGTCAAGGAAATCAAGATGCGTCCCAACATCGACACCCATGACTATGAGGTGAAGATGCGCCAGGTGAAGAAATTCCTGGACGAGGGCGACAAGGTGAAGCTGACCATGCGTTTTCGCGGTCGTGAAATGGCTCACCAGGAGCTCGGTCTCGAAGTCCTGATCAAGGTACGCGAGGAGATCGAGGACATATCGAAGGTCGAGTCGGAGCCGAAGCTCGAAGGCCGCCAGATGATGATGGTTGTCTCTCCGCGCTGATCGGAAAAATCATTTCGTCAAATTGAAAAGACCCGCGGAGCAATCCGCGGGTTTTTTCATTTAGCCCTGCCTTACAATTTCATTACAAACGCCATCAGGCATCTGTCAGGCGGGTCAGGTTATTCCTTTGTGCATGGCGAAACCAAATCGCATCCAAAGGAGAAACAAACATGACCATCAACCGCAAACTGCGCCCGCTGCTTCTGGCATCTGCCGCCATCATCGCATTTTCCGCTGCCTTCAATCCCGGCGTTTTCAACAAGGCCGGGTTCTCGATGGATGCAGCCCTTGCAAGCAGCAATGACCAGAACAAGCCGGTGCTGATCGGTGGCTCATCCAGTGACGATCCTGCCGATCATGACATTGGCGACGACAATGGTGGTGACCGCGACAGTGGAAGTGACCATGGCAGTGACCACGACAGCGGCTCCGATCACGACAGTGACCATGACAGCGGCGGAGACCATGACGGTGGTGACCATGACGGTGGCGATCACGACTGATTATCCTTCGTGAAATCGGGGCAGCCTGCAGGAACAGCCCCCCAACAGAGCCTGCAGAACCCTGGTGCTTTCTGGCCGACAATTTCGCCATTGAGGCCGGAAAGGAAGACAGTCGGGCCCGCCGCCCGGCTGTCTTCAACCCTTTGCAGGAGTTGATCCTGCAACAGAAATGGAACAGGCTGTCCGCACAGCATGGCCTGGCAAGCCAATGCCAGCCAGACTATTGCAGGAGGAGATGCTCGAATTGCTCGATCGCAGGGAATTTCTCGCATTGTTGTTTCTGACCCTGTGCGCCTCGGCGGCACGGGCGGATGATGGCGATTCGGGTGGCGATTCCGATAGCGATTCGGGCGGCGACTCGGGAAGCGATTCGGGTGGCGATGATGGCGGTGGCGATGATGGCGGCGAAAGTGAATCCGAAAACAGCGGAAGCTCCAATTCGGATGATGGCAGCAATGGCCAGCACAACAATGGCCAGCGCAAGGATTGGGACCGCGCCCGCAACGCATTGAAGCGCGGCGAGGTCATCCCGCTCAAGCAGGCGCTGAAGATCGTGGCGACGCGCAGCAAGGCCCGCGTGATCGATGTCTCGCTGCGCCAAAGCCTGTTCTCCAAGACCTATTCCTTCAAGCTGAAGGATGCTTCCGGCCGTATTTCGACCTTGCGCATGGATGCAAGAACCGGCCGCATTTTCGGGAAATAGAGGGCTCAATGCATATCCTCCTCGCGGAAGACGAACCGGTGATTTCGGCCCATGTGAAAGCGGCACTGGAAGGAGCGGGTTACCTGGTAACCCATTGCGACAACGGTCCCGATACCTGGGAGCGTGGCGGCACCGAGAATTTCGACGCATCGATACTCGACCTCGGACTGCCCGGGCTTGACGGTCTGACGCTGTTGAAGCGTTGGCGCGCTGAGGGAATTGAAATGCCGGTCCTGGTTCTGACAGCGCGTGGCAGCTGGATGGAGCGCGTCGACGGTTTCGACAGCGGTGCTGACGATTACCTGCCGAAGCCGTTTCGGACCGAGGAATTGCTGGCGCGGCTGCGCGCGCTGCTGCGCCGCTCCCAGCATCATTCCGCACCAGCCCCCACTGCGGCCGGCAGGGTATCGATCGACCACCGCATGTCGATTATTCGGGTCGATGGCGAAACCGTACCGGTAACGCCTGCCGAATTCCGGGCCCTTGCCTGCCTTGCTGCCGGCAAGGGCGCCAGCATTGCTGCTGCCGAGTTGGCCTTTGCAGTTCAGGGGCGCGAGGACGACAATGCCCGCAATTCCGTCGAGGTGATGATAAACCGCCTGCGCCGCAAGCTCGGCCCCGACATCATCATGACCCGGCGCGGCTTTGGCTATTATCTTGCGGATGGCACCGAATGATGATGTCGATCCGTGCGCGGTTGCTGTTTGCCGGTGTCATCCTGATTGCACTGGCGCTGGCGCTGGTCTGGGTCATCTTGTCGAACCTGTTCACCTTGCACATCGCGCGCGAATACGAAAAGCAGCTCGTCGCAGTGATTGACACGCTTGCGGCCAACCTGACCGTAAAGGACGGTATTCCCGTCCTTGGTTCGGAGCCATCGGACCCGCGCTATTCGATCCCGGCAAGCGGGTTCTACTGGCAGGTGTCAGGCGGTCCGGACAAGCTCCTGCGCTCCCGCTCGCTTTGGGACCAGGAGCTTTCGACCGGCAATGCGGTCGATATACCCGGCGCCAGCCTGCATGCGGCAGAAGGGCCGGATGGCCAGCCGCTGCTCGCCGAAATAGAGACAATAGAAGTCGAGGGGCCGCAACCAGCGCCGCAATTCACGATCGCAGCCGCAATCGACCGGTCCGACTATGACATGGCCAATGCGCAATTCTCTTCCTCGCTTGCCAGCATGCTTGCCATAACCGGCCTGGTCCTCACCGGTGCTGCAGCACTGCAGGTTTATCTCGGCCTTTTGCCGCTCTCGCAATTGCGCAGTGACCTCAACATCGTCAGGTCCGGTGACTGGCCAAGAATGCCTGATCGCGGTCCGGTCGAAACCCGTCAGCTTGTCAGTGAAATTAACGCCCTGCTGGAGACCCGCGACA
>JAGRLM010000178.1 GCA_020441795.1 Nitratireductor sp. | reverse complement strand
GAACATGGCAAGACAATCCCCGATGCGCGCGGCGATATCCAGCGCGGCCTCGAAGTGGTCGAGGTTTCCATCGGCGCGCCGCACATGACCAAGGGCGAATATACCGAAGGTGCAGGCCCCGGCATCGATGTCTATTCGATGCGCCAGCCACTCGGCGTTGTCGCAGGCATCACGCCTTTCAACTTCCCGGCCATGATCCCGCTCTGGAAGATTGCCCCCGCCATTGCCGCCGGCAATGCTTTCATTCTCAAGCCATCCGAGCGTGATCCGGGAGTACCGATGATGATTGCAGAACTCTTCATCGAAGCAGGCCTGCCCGCAGGCATTCTCAATGTCGTCAATGGCGACAAGGATGCCGTCGATGCCATTCTTGATGATCCCGACATCAAGGCAATCGGCTTTGTCGGCTCAACGCCCATTGCGCATTACATCTATTCGCGCGGCTGCGCCAACGGCAAGCGCGTCCAGTGCTTCGGCGGCGCCAAGAATCACATGGTGATCATGCCCGACGCTGACATGGACCAGGCCGTCGATGCATTGATTGGTGCGGGCTATGGTTCGGCTGGCGAACGTTGCATGGCAATTTCGGTTGCGGTTCCCGTAGGAGAGGATACCGCTGACCGCCTGGTCCAGAAGCTCATTCCGCGCGTCGAAAGCCTCAAGGTCGGCCCGTCGACCGACGAGACGGCGGATTACGGCCCGCTGGTCACCGCGCAGGCACTAGAACGCGTCAAGGGCTATGTCGATCTGGGTGTCGAGGAAGGCGCGAAGCTTCTGGTCGATGGTCGCGGCTTCAAGATGCAGGGTTACGAGAACGGTTACTACATGGGTGGCTGCCTGTTCGACAATGTCACCACCGACATGCGCATCTACAAGGAAGAAATCTTCGGCCCCGTCCTTTCTGTGGTGCGCGCCAAGACCTATGAGGAAGCGCTGAAAATGACCAATGACCATGAATATGGCAACGGCACAGCAATCTTTACCCGCGATGGCGACGCTGCCCGCGATTTTGCTGCACGGGTGCAGGTGGGCATGGTCGGCGTCAATGTGCCGATCCCGGTTCCGATTGCCTATTACACATTTGGCGGCTGGAAGAATTCTTCCTTCGGCGATCTGAACCAGCATGGTGCTGATGCATTCCGCTTCTACACCAAGACCAAGACCGTCACTTCGCGCTGGCCATCCGGCGTCAAGGATGGTGCCGAGTTTACCATTCCGACCATGAACTGACCAGATTGCGGGCTGCCTCATGAGGGCAGCCCGTTTTGTTGAACCGCAGGAGGAGCGGCGACCATGGATTTTGCGCTGAGCGAAGAACACCAGGCCATCTACGACATGGCGCTAGCCTTTGGCATGGAAAACATCGCGCCAAAGGCCATCGAATGGGACGAGACCGGCCATTTCCCGATCGATGTCGTGCGCTCTGTCGGCGAGCTTGGCCTTGCCGGCATTTATGTGCGCGAGGATGTCGGCGGCTCCGGCCTCGGGCGACTTGATGCAACGCTGATTTTCGAGGCTCTTTCGTGGTCCTGCCCGTCCATTGCTTCTTTCATCTCGATCCACAACATGTGTGCATGGATGATCGATACTTTCGGCACCGAGGAACAACGCCAGACCTGGCTGCCAAAAATGTGTTCGATGGAAATCCTTTCCAGCTACTGCCTGACTGAGCCCGGTTCTGGTTCCGACGCGGCAGCATTGCGCACCCGCGCTGACCGCGATGGCAATCAGTGGAAGCTCAACGGCACGAAGGCATTCATTTCCGGCGGCGGCCATTCCGATCTCTATGTCGTGATGGCCCGCACCGGGGCTGAAGGCCCGAAGGGTGTTTCGGCCCTGCTCGTGGAAGATGGCACACCGGGGCTCTCCTTTGGTGCCAATGAACGCAAGATGGGCTGGAAGGCGCAACCAACCGCGCAAGTCCAGTTCGATGATTGCAAAGTCCCGGCAAGCCACCTTCTCGGCGAGGAAGGCAAGGGCTTCAGATATGCCATGGCCGGTCTCGACGGTGGCAGGCTGAACATCGCCGCAAGCGCACTTGGCGCAGCGCAAGCGGCACTCGACAAGACGATTGTCTATATGCGTGACCGCAAGGCGTTCGGAAAGCCGATTTCCGAGTTTCAGGCCCTGCAGTTCCGGCTGGCCGACATGGAAACCGAATTGCAGGCGGCACGTATCTTCTTGCGCCAGGCGGCATGGAAGCTCGACCAGAAGGCGCCTGACGCCACAAAATATTGCGCCATGGCAAAGCGGTTTGTCACGGATACCGCCTTTAATGTTGCCAATCAGGCGCTGCAATTGCATGGCGGCTACGGCTATCTGGCCGACTACGGCATAGAGAAGATCGTTCGCGACCTTCGCGTCCACCAGATCCTCGAAGGCACCAACGAGATCATGCGCGTCATCATTTCACGCCAGATGCTGGAAGCCGCGTAATGGATGAAGCCGGCGAAATCCATATTCGCCGCGAAGGCAGTGCCGGGCGCATTACGCTCGACCGGCCGGCAGCGCTCAATGCGCTCACCTATGCCATGGCGACTGCCATCGAGGCAGCCCTGCGCGCCTGGATCGAAGACCCGGAAATTTCGCTGGTGCTGATCGACGCTGAGGGCGACAAGGCCTTTTGCGCAGGCGGCGACATCCAGGATTTGTACGAAACCGGCAAAGCCGGTGACTTTGCCTTTGGCAAGAAGTTCTGGCGCGACGAATATCGGCTCAACGCCTTGATCGCCAATTATCCCAAACCCTATGTCGCATTGATGCAGGGCTTCGTCATGGGCGGCGGAGTCGGCATTTCCTGCCACGGCTCGCATCGCATTGTTTGCGAAACCTCGCGCATCGCCATGCCGGAATGCGGGATCGGCCTCATTCCCGATGTCGGCGGCAGCTGGTTGCTGGCAAAGGCGCCTGGCCATCTGGGTGAATATCTCGGTCTTGCTGGCGCAAGGATGAATGCGGCCGATGCCATTGTCACCGGATTTGCCGACAGTTTCGTGCCACGGGAGAACTGGCAGAAGCTCACGGACATTCTGTGCGAAACTGGTGACGTGAACCGCATTGCGGAATTTACGGTCAATCCCGGCACTTCGCCATTGGCCGACAAGCTTGAAGCCGTTAACCGGAATTTCTCGGCTGGCTCGGCTATGGAAAGCCTTGCAAGGCTGGAGACCGGCCAATCGGAATGGGAAATTGCCACAGCCACTGCGCTGCGCAAGGCCTGCCCGCTATCTGTGGCCTGCGCCTTTGAAATCATTGGCAATGCGCGCACGGCAACAGCACTGGAAGACGTCCTGGCAATGGAATACCGCTTCACGGCCCGCTGCATGGAGCATGGCGAATTTCTGGAAGGCATCCGTGCGGCAGTCATCGACAAGGACCGCAATCCGCGATGGCAGACACCCATGCTCGAGGATATCGGCAGGGAGCGCATCGCATTCATGCTGTCGAACCTCGGCAGTAACGAACTGAATTTTCGGGAGGAATGACAGATGGCAGAAATCGGATTTATTGGCCTCGGCAATATGGGACTTCCCATGGCGATCAACCTCGTCAAGGCGGGCCACAAGGTCACCGGGTTTGATCGCGTAAGCTCGGCTTGCGACCAGGCCAGGGCAGAAGGCGTTACCATCGCATCGACCGCCGCAGAAGCCGCAACGGACCGTGATTTCGTTGTAACCATGCTTCCCAATGGAGCGATTTCACTCAGCGTTCTCAACGAGATTGCACCCGTGGCCCGCAAGGGAACCATCATCATAGATTCTTCCACCATCGACGTTGCCAGCGCAAAGAAGGCACATGAAATTGCGGCGGCTGCAGGCCTTGGCTTTCTCGACGCGCCGGTTTCCGGCGGTGTGGGGGGTGCTGCGGCTGGAACGCTTACTTTCATGATAGGCGGCAAAGCGGATGATTTCGAGAAGGCAAAGCCGGTCATTGATGTAATGGCCGGACGCATGGTCCATTGCGGCGATGGCGGCGCGGGCCAGTCTGCCAAGATCTGCAACAACATGTTGCTCGGCATTTCCATGATCGGCGCCTGCGAAGCGTTTGCCATGGCGGAAAAGCTCGGCCTGTCGCAGCAGTCCCTGTTTGACGTGGTTTCGACCTCCTCCGGATCATGCTGGTCGGTCAACGCCTATTGCCCGGTTCCCGGCATTGGTCCGAAGTCGCCAGCAGACAACGAATACAGGCCGGGCTTCGCAGCCGCCCTGATGCTGAAGGACCTTGGCCTGTCGCAGGAAGCCGCAGCAAGTTCGGGAGCGGCAACCCCAATGGGTGCCCGAGCAACCGAAATCTACAAGTCCTTTGTAGAGGCTGGTGGGGCAGATACCGACTTTTCCGGTATCATCAAGTTTCTCGACCAGGTAAAATGAGGCAGCAATGACCAAGACTGTTCTGAGCGAAAGACATGGCCGTGTCGGCCTCATCACCATCAATCGTCCCGAGGCATTGAATGCCATCAACACCGATGTGATGATGGCACTGATAGAGGCCGCAACAGGCTTTGACGCCGACGACGACATTGGCTGCATCATTCTGACCGGCGCGGGCGAAAAGGCGTTCATTGCCGGTGCCGACATCAAGGAAATGGCAGACAAGTCCTACATGGACATGTTCATGACCAATGCCCAGGCAGGCTGGGAGCGCTTTGCCTCGATCCGAACCCCGATGATAGCAGCCGTCAACGGTTTCGCCCTTGGTGGTGGCTGTGAAATTGCCATGATGTGCGACATGATCTTTGCTTCGGAAACGGCGAAATTTGGTCAGCCGGAGATCAAGCTTGGCGTCATCCCTGGCTGGGGCGGCACCCAGCGCCTCACCCGCGCAGTCGGCAAGGCCAAGGCAATGGATCTCATTCTGACCGGGCGCATGATGGACGCCCGCGAGGCGGAAGGCGCTGGCCTGGTTGCCCGTGTCCTGCCAGCTGAAAAACTAATGCAGGAGGCGATGGCGGCTGCTGAAACAATCGCGGGATATTCCAAGCCTGTGACGATCATCGCCAAGGAAGCCGTCAACCGCTCACAGGAATCAACGCTCGCCGAGGGTGTGATGTTCGAGCGCCGGGTGTTCTATTCACTGTTTGCCACCGAGGACCAGAAAGAAGGCATGGCTGCCTTTGCTGAAAAGCGCAAACCCGAATTCAAACACCGCTGAGAGAGTAAAATCATGGCCGGATCAATTGTCATCGCAGGTGCCGCCAGAACCCCGATGGGCGGCTTCCAGGGTGAGCTCGCATCGCTATCCGCATCCGAATTGGGCGGTGCAGCCATTGCTGCCGCACTGGCTGGTGCAGGCGCCAAAACCACAGATGTTGACGAATTGCTGATGGGCAATGTCCTGCCAGCCGGGCAGGGTCAGGCACCGGCAAGGCAGGCCGGTTTTCACGCCGGATTGGGTGAGGAAGTGCCTGCCACCACGCTCAACAAGATGTGCGGCTCCGGAATGAAGGCCGTGATGCTCGCCCATGACCAGCTGCTGGCTGGCAATGGCTCCGTGATTGTGGCAGGCGGCATGGAATCCATGTCCAACGCGCCATATCTGCTGCCAAAGATGCGAGGCGGGGCGCGGCTCGGCCATTCTGAGGTCAAGGACCACATGTTCCTCGACGGGTTGGAAGACGCTTATGAGCCCGGGCGGCTGATGGGTTCTTTTGCAGAGGACTGCGCGGAGAAATACCAGTTCACCCGCGAAGAGCAGGACGCCTATGCGATCCGCTCGCTCGAGGGCGCTTTGTCTGCCCAGAAGGAAGGCCGCTTTGCCCGCGAGATTGCGCCGGTTACCATACGCACGCGGTCAGGCGAGACCGTGATCGACAGCGATGAACAACCCAGAAACGCGCGGCCTGACAAGATACCCAATCTCAAGCCGGCTTTCCGCAAGGATGGTACGATCACACCGGCCAATGCCTCATCCATCTCGGATGGTGCAGCTGCGCTTGTGCTGATGCGCGAGGAAGATGCTGAGCGCCAGGGGCTGACAATCCGGGCACGTATCCTTGGCCATGCAAGCCACGCCCAGGCGCCCGCCTGGTTTTCCACTGCACCTATTCCCGCCATGCGCAAACTGATGGAACGCATTGGCTGGCAGGTCAATGACATTGATCTTTGGGAAATCAATGAGGCATTCGCCGTGGTGCCAATGGCAGCAGAGCGCGAAATGGGCATTCCACGGGAACGCCTGAACATCCATGGCGGCGCTTGTGCGCTGGGCCATCCGATTGGCGCTTCGGGCGCTCGGATACTGGTGACCCTGCTGAACGCACTTGAGAGCCATGACCTCAAACGCGGCATGGCAGGCATCTGCATAGGCGGTGGCGAGGGGACGGCTGTGGCTATCGAGCGGGTTTGAAACCGGCAGAATCTAGCAAGACGCAAAACAACAGGCAGTAGCGCAAGCCGATTGTCTAATTCAACGCCTGGCTGCTATCTGATAGCGTCAGAGAGAACCAAGGGGAGACACCGGGGGCCATGCAGGACATTCTCGACGAACTCGACCGCCGTCGCCAGGAAGCCCGGATGGGCGGTGGCACCAACCGCATTGAAGCCCAGCACGCCAAGGGCAAGCTGACAGCCCGCGAGCGCATCGAACTTTTGCTTGATCCCGGCTCCTTCGAGGAATGGGACATGTTCGTCACCCATCGCTGCACCGATTTCGGCATGGCTGATACCAAGATGGCAGGCGATGGCGTCGTCACCGGCTGGGGCACCATCAATGGCCGCATGACCTATGTCTTCTCCCAGGACTTCACCGTCTTCGGCGGATCGCTTTCAGAGACGCATGCAAAGAAGATCTGCAAGATCATGGATATGGCGATGCGCAATGGCGCACCCGTGATCGGCATCAATGACTCGGGCGGCGCGCGCATCCAGGAAGGCGTCGCGTCCCTCGGCGGGTATGCAGATGTTTTCCAGATGAACACATTGGCCAGCGGAGTGGTGCCACAGATTTCCATGATCATGGGACCCTGTGCCGGTGGCGCCGTCTATTCACCCGCCATGACCGATTTCATCTTCATGGTGAAGGATACGAGCTACATGTTCGTGACCGGACCGGACGTGGTGAAAACCGTTACCAACGAAATTGTCACGGCCGAGGAACTGGGCGGCGCAAAGACCCATACGACGAAGTCATCGGTTGCCGATGGTGCCTTCGACAATGACGTCGAGGCGCTCGCCTCCCTGCGACGGTTCTTCGATTTCCTACCGTTGAACAACAAGGAGAAGCCGCCGCACCGGCCATTCTTCGACAGCACCGACCGGATCGACTATTCGCTCGATACGCTGATACCCGACAATCCCAACAAGCCCTATGACATGAAGGAATTGATCACCCGGCTTGCCGATGAGGGCGACTTCTTCGAATTGCAGGAGGATTTCGCCAAGAACATCGTCACCGGTTTCATCCGCATGGAGGGTTCGACCGTCGGCGTCGTTGCCAACCAGCCAATGGTGCTGGCCGGTGTTCTCGACATCAATTCCTCACGCAAGGCAGCACGATTCGTGCGCTTCTGCGACTGCTTCAACATCCCGATCCTGACGCTTGTCGATGTTCCGGGTTTCCTTCCGGGAACCAGCCAGGAATATGGTGGCGTCATCAAGCATGGCGCGAAACTGCTATTCGCGTATGGCGAGGCGACGGTTCCAAAGGTGACGCTAATTACCCGCAAGGCCTATGGCGGAGCCTATGACGTGATGGCCTCGAAGCATCTGCGCGGCGACGTCAACTATGCCTGGCCAACGGCAGAAATTGCCGTCATGGGTGCCAAGGGCGCGACCGAAATCCTCTATCGCTCGGAACTTGGCGACAAGGAAAAGATTGCAGCGCGCACGGCAGAATATGAACGCCGCTTCGCCAATCCGTTTGTCGCAGCCGAAAAGGGCTTCATCGATGATGTGATCACACCGCATTCATCGCGCAAGCGCATCGCAAGGGCTTTTGCAAGCCTGCGCAACAAGGATTTGCAGAACCCCTGGAAGAAACACGATAATATTCCGTTGTGAAGATGATGTGAGGATGAAAACTTGAATACGGCTAGTTCAGTATTTGACCTTCATTGGCTTTTGACGCAGTCAGGCTTAGACCGAAATCGCCGTATTAAAATGTATCGTCATTCAAACCACGAGCGTGCGAAGGAACGGTACGGTCGAGATACCGAAGAGATATTGGAAGCTGGTGATCTAGAAATTTTTCAGTCAGTTCAAAGTAGCAAAATACTTGGCGATGATATTGTCGCTTTCTTCATGGGAGAAAAAGGAAGACTCTCAAGGTTTGTTGGAATTTGGAAGGTAGACAGTATTCATAATTATAAACACGTGAGTCCGAAAGCGAACCGCGCCCGCAATCTCGGTTTTCTCAGGAACGGTGATGTTTGGCATGAGCTTTCTTGGGATCCCCAATTTCTTCCATTTGAGAATAGGTTAATTATCGAATGGCCTGAAACGGGTCGTCACCATCAATGGCTGTACGACGGCCAATCTGTTAAACAAATCGCTGTTCATGAAATTCGATCTATAGGTATTTCGAGATCTTTTCCAGGATTCACCAATGTGGTTCTGACCTTTGCTGAACTTACAAGTCTAGTTCAAAACGATACATCGGGCTGGCGTGATGCGCTCGAGAAAACCCGCGGTGCCTATCTGATCACAGATATAGAATCTGGCGATTTGTACGTTGGCTCAGCAACAGGGGCTGATGGCATTTGGGGTAGATGGTCTCAGTACGCAAATTCGGTTCACGGTGGGAATCGCGTGATGATCGATAAAACGGAAAACGTTGAAAGATTCAGCAGTCGTCTACAGTTCAGTATTCTGGAAACCATGGGCAATCTAGCTACTCGAGCAGATGGGATCGCAATCGAGAAACTTTGGAAGAGAAAGCTTGGACGAAAGGCGACCGTGCTCAATGCTAATTGACAAATTAACACTCTGGATTCTTGGGACAAGCTCAAGGATTACGATCGCAGTCGCCAGCATGATCTCCCACCTCCGCCGTATGGGGAGGTACGCGATTGCCAGCACGCGGCGTAGAGCTGAGCGGTTGAGGGAAGTGCATTCTCGAGGGAACAGTGTTCCTGAACTTCGCCATCCCCGCCCTTGCAGTAAGGACCTGAGCGAGGTTCAGCACAAATGCTACCTGCCAGCAACACGAGAAGCCACCATATCCCCGGGGCGAGCCCGAGGATGACGAGCGAAAGAACCAAACATGTCTGACGACGAAAACAAGTTCCCGCCCGAATTGAACCTCCCCGCAGGCTATGTCCCGCCAAAGGTCTGGACCTGGGAAAAGGGCAATGGCGGTGCCTTTGCCAATATCAACCGGCCTATTGCCGGACCAACGCATGACAAGGAATTGCCCGTCGGCAAGCATCCGATCCAGCTTTATTCGCTCGGCACGCCAAATGGTGTGAAAGTGACAATCCTGCTGGAAGAGCTGCTCGCAGCCGGTCACAGCGGTGCCGAATATGACGCCTGGCTGATCAATATCGGCCAGGGCGACCAGTTTTCCTCCGGCTTTGTCGACGTCAACCCGAACTCGAAGATCCCGGCCATGATGGACCATGCGCCAAAGGATGGTGGCGCTCCGATCCGACTTTTCGAAAGCGCCTCGATGATGGTCTATCTCGCGGAAAAATTCGGTGCCTTCCTGCCAACCGAAATTCGCGCCCGCGCCGAGACCATGAACTGGCTGTTCTGGCAGATGGGGTCAGCCCCGTTCCTCGGTGGCGGCTTTGGCCATTTCTATGCCTATGCGCCGATGAAGATCCAGTATGCCATCGACCGCTATTCCATGGAGGTGAAGCGCCAGATGGATGTGCTCGACCGGCATCTCAAGGATCATGAATTCATGGCCGGCAACGAATACACCATTGCCGATATGGCGATCTGGCCGTGGTATGGCAGGCTTGCCGCCAAGGCCGCCTATAACGACGCCGGTGATTTCCTTTCGGTCGATGAATATGAAAACGTCCAGCGCTGGATGAAGCAGGTTGGCGAGCGCCCGGCAGCCCAGCGCGGCTCAATGGTCAATCGTACCTTCGGCGAACCATCCAAACAATTGCATGAGCGCCATGATGCATCCGACTTCGAACTGAAGACCCAGGACAAGATCGGATCGACAAGCTGATGGCAGCGCGTGACATGACCAAGCACAAGGGCTTTCCTTCCGGACTGCCCGGCACCGGCTTCCAGTTCACGATCCGCCGCGCCAATCCGCGTGGCGTGACGCCGATTACGGCGCGCGCGCGCCATGCCGACCGCGATGCCATTGATACCAAAGCCGATATCGCCTTTCTGCATTCACTATGGCACCATTTCGGTGATGAACCTTTCGAGCGTGGCAATCTGGATGCCGGGAGGCTTTGCTGGCTGTTTGGCCGTGAGGTCATTCCGGCTGAAACGCCTTTCGACAACGCTTCCTATTCGGCCTTGCTGCAAATCAATGTCGAAGTGGCGATGAAGAGTTATCCAGAAGCCTTTGAGGATGTGCTCGAGATCTGAGCCCACCCGAAAGCAGAAAGGAGCACGGCAATGCTGAAAGTGGGAAAGGAAACAGAAAACCTGTTCACGATCCATCTCGATGGCCGGATTTCGGCGGAAGAGATGAATGAGCAGCTTGATCGCCTGATTGAACTCTCCGCCGACGTTTCAAAGGGCAAGCTGCTTTATGACGTTCGCAATTTCCGGATGCCGGAATTCGGGGCACTGATGGTCGAGTTCCGCAAATTGCCGGCGCTGTTCGGTCTGCTGCGGCGCTTTGACAAAGCCGCCGTGCTCGCCGACGAGGCATGGCTCAGGAAATTCGCGGAATGGGAGGGAGCGCTGCTTCCCGGCCTTGAAATCAAATCTTTCCCGCTTGGGGAAGAACAGGCCGCACGGGATTGGCTGGCGGGGTAGGTACGAAGAATATTCGGCAATATGCCGAAAGGCAGGAAGAGTTGGACGACGCAGAGTGTCCAGCTGAAACCGGGGAGTATGAATGTTCAAGAAAATCCTTATCGCCAATCGCGGCGAGATTGCCTGCCGGGTCATCAAGACTGCGCGCAAGATGGGCATCAAGACGGTTGCCGTCTATTCGGATGCTGACCGCGATGCACTGCATGTGAAAATGGCGGATGAGGCCATTCATATCGGACCGCCACCTGCGGCACAGTCCTATATCGTCATCGACAAGATCATGGATGCGATCCGCCAGTCGGGAGCCGAAGCTGTTCATCCGGGCTATGGCTTCCTTTCGGAGCGCGCCGAATTTGCCGAAGCGCTGGAAAAGGCCGGTGTTGAGTTCATCGGCCCGCCGGTTGGTGCCATCCATGCAATGGGCGACAAGATCACATCGAAGAAGCTCGCCGCAGAGGCAGGCGTGTCGACGGTTCCCGGCTATATGGGCCTGATTGGCGACGCAGACGAGGCTGTGCGGATTGCGTCGGAAATCGGCTATCCGGTCATGATCAAGGCATCTGCCGGTGGCGGCGGCAAGGGCATG
>JAGRLM010000177.1 GCA_020441795.1 Nitratireductor sp. | reverse complement strand
CGAAAACGGTGATCGCCTCACCATTATTGGCAATCGCGACGCGCGAAATGGCATCTTCCAGCAAGGCTTCGCTTACAAGTTTTCCTCCCTGCGGTGAACCAAGTCGGTAGCGCTCATGCCAATTGACGAGATGCGGAGAAGTATGAACATGCACCGTCTTGCCATGCGCTTCCAGAATTGCGCGACAAAAGGCGGTTGTCGAACCCTTGCCATTGGTGCCCGCAACGTGAATGGCTGGCGGAATACGCAAATGCGGGTTGTCCAGTCGTGCCAGGAGCCGTGTGATCCGGTCCAGCGAAAGGTCAAACCCCTTGGGATGAATCGCCGACAGACCGGCAATCAGTGATTCGACGCTCATTCGGTTTCCGCATTGTTTGCGCGAGACTTGCCGGTTGGTTCAGGCCTGTTGGGGAACTTCGCCGGAAACTGCCTCACCCGACGCAGCATCATGGCCGTCATAGCCGAGCAGGATGGGTTCCGGCTTGCGCTTGACGAGAATCCCGACGATGCGGGCAATCGTGGCTTTGAGGTCCTTCCGATTGACCACCATGTCAATCATGCCATGCTCCTCGAGATATTCGGCTGTCTGGAAATTATCCGGCAGCTTTTCGCGAATGGTCTGCTCGATGACCCTTCGACCGGCAAAACCGATCACCGCGCCAGGTTCAGCGATCTGGATATCACCCAGCATGGCATAAGATGCGGAAACGCCACCGGTCGTCGGGTTGGTAAGCACGACAATATAGGGCGCGCCAGCTTCCTTGAGCATTTCGACAGCGACAGTGGTGCGCGGCAATTGCATGAGGGAGAGAATGCCTTCCTGCATGCGCGCGCCGCCGGAGGCTGCAAACAATACCAGCGGTGTAGTGGTCTTGGCGGCTTCCATCATCGCCTTGACGATGGTCTCACCTGCCGCCATGCCCAGTGATCCGCCGATAAAACGCATGTCGTGGACCACGGCTACCATTTCAATTCCATCAACCTTGCCGCGCGCGGCAAGCACCGAATCATCCATGCCTGTATTGCGACGGTGCTCCTTGAGCTTGTCGGCATAGCGCGTCTTGTCGCGGAATTTCAGCGGATCCTGGGTAACCGCTGGCGGGTTGATCATCTCGAATTCGGCATTGTCGAAGAAATACTCCAGACGTGCCTGAGCCGAGATGCGCATGTGATAGCCCGAACCCGGGATAACACCCATATTGGCTTCGAGGTCCTTGTGGAAAACCATCTCACCAGTGACAGGGCATTTCACCCAAAGATTTTCCGGCATCTGCTTGCGTTGAAGCAGGCTGTTGATCTTCGGGCGTACAAAGCTGGCTATCCAGTTCATCGCTTTAGATTTCCTTTCGGGACACTCTGCCAGTCCGGCAGCATCATCTGACCCTGTATATATGCAGTGCGGCGAAATTTCGCCCCGCCATGGGGTGAAAAAGCCAATTTGGTTACCACCGACCCTGCTTGCACAAACCGTCAGGCTGGCGTGACAGGCTTTCGCGAGGCCCGTACGCCCGCAGCCAGTTCGCGTACCAGTTCAAGCACAGCGCCAACAGTTCCAGGCGTTGCCTTGCCGTTGCCGTCAAGGCTGTCACCAATTGCACCAACAATTGCAGAGCCGACGACAACGCCGTCCGCACCAGCGCCAATGGCCCGAGCCTGTTCGGGGGTCCTTACACCAAAGCCCACTGCAACAGGAAGATCGGTCTTCGCCTTTATATGGGCAACCGAAGCGGCAACCTCGGCCGTGTCGGGTGCGGCAGACCCGGTTATGCCGGTAATCGAAACATAATAGACGAAACCGGACGTGTTTTTCAGAACCCGCTCCAGCCGCTTTGCATCAGTTGTTGGGGTGGCGAGGCGAATGAAATTGAGCCCTGCTGCCAGTGCAGGAACACAAAGCTCACTGTCTTCTTCGGGTGGAAGATCGACGATGATCAAGCCATCAACACCGGCAGCCTTGGCGTCGGCGAGAAACCGGTCACTGCCGTAGATGTAGATTGGATTGTAATAACCCATCAGGATGACGGGTGTATCGGGATCGCCCTGACGAAACTCCTTCACCATTTTCAGCGTCTTGACCATGTTCTGTCCAGCCATCAACGCACGGCGTCCGGCGAGCTGCACTGCCGGGCCATCCGCCATCGGATCTGAAAACGGCATGCCAAGCTCGATCAGATCAGCGCCGGCGGCGGGGAGGCCGCGGATGATTTCAAGCGATGTATCGTAATCGGGATCGCCCGCTGTGACAAAAGTGACAAGCGCGGGGCGGCCTTCTGCCTTGAGGGCAGCAAAACGGGTGTCAATACGTGTGGTCATGCGCCTGGTCCAGATTTCAGAGTTCAAAGCCGAGATGCTTGCTGACGGTGAAGACATCCTTGTCGCCACGGCCACAAAGGTTCATGACGATAATCTGGTCCTTGCGCATCCCGGGCGCGCGCTTGATGACCTCGGCCAGTGCGTGGGAAGGTTCCAGAGCCGGAATGATGCCCTCCAGCCGACAAAGTAGCTGAAACGCCTCCAATGCCTCGGTATCCATGATCGGCACATATTCGACGCGACCCGTATCCTTGAGCCATGAATGCTCGGGGCCGATACCGGGATAGTCCAGGCCAGCGGATATGGAATGGCCTTCCTTGATCTGGCCGTCAGCGTCCTGAAGCAGGAAGGTACGGTTGCCATGAAGGACACCGGGAGTACCAGCGGTAATCGAGGCACAGTGCTCATCACCGTCAAGGCCATGACCGCCGGCTTCCACGCCAATGATCTCGATTTCCTTGTCATCCAGGAAAGGATGAAACAGGCCAATGGCGTTGGAGCCACCGCCAACTGCTGCAATCAGCATGTCCGGCAAGCGTCCTTCGGCTTCCAGCATCTGGCCACGCAATTCCTTGCCGATGACCGACTGGAAATCGCGAACCAGCTCCGGATAGGGATGCGGGCCCGCTGCGGTGCCGATGATGTAATAAGTGTCGCGAACATTCGTAACCCAGTCGCGAAGGGCTTCATTCATCGCATCCTTGAGCGTACCGGCGCCTGAGGTGACCGGCATGACTTCGGCACCCAGGAGCTTCATGCGAAACACGTTGGGTGACTGGCGCTCGACATCGGTCTTGCCCATGTACACCACGCAAGGATAGCCGAACCGCGCTGAAACCGTGGCGGATGCCACGCCGTGCTGCCCAGCCCCCGTCTCGGCGATGATGCGGGTCTTTCCCATTCGCCGGGCAAGCAGGATCTGACCAAGACAATTGTTGATCTTGTGACTTCCTGTGTGGTTCAGCTCGTCGCGCTTGAAGTAGATTTTTGCACCGCCAAGATGCTGGGTCAGCCTTTCGGCAAAATACAGCGGCGACGGGCGGCCCGTATAATGCTTGTTCAGGTTTTCGAGCTCTGCATGAAAGGCCGGGTCATTCTTGGCATCGCGATAGGCCTGCTCGAGTTCGAGGATGAGCGGCATCAGTGTTTCGGCAACATAGCGTCCGCCGAAAATTCCGAAATGGCCGCTCTCGTCGGGTCCTGTGCGGAACGAATTGGGTTCGACTGGTTTTGTCACGCTATGCCTGCTCCTGTTTCATCCTGCATGGTGGCTGGAAGTGCCACCCGGCTCTTATTCAACGGCCATTTGCAATTGCATCCATTTTCCGGGCTTGCGCAAGCAAACTGCGAATTTTGTCAGGGTCTTTCCTGCCGGGCAAGGATTCGACCCCTGACGAGATATCAATGCCGGGCGGCCTGACCCTGGCAATCGCCTTTTCCAGATTTTCCGGTCCAATCCCACCCGAAAGCATGTATGGCAGCTCCGGGTCAAGCCCGTCCATCAGTGACCAATCGAATGAAATACCATTGCCCCCGGGCAGATCCGATCCCTTTGGCGGTTTTGCATCAAAAAGAAAGCAATCGGCAATTCCGAGATAGGGCGCAAATGCCTTCAGGTCATCAGCTGAGCGTATGGAAAATGCCTTGATTGCGGGAAGTGCGTATTTCGCCTTCAAGGCCGCGATCCGCTGTGGTGTCTCCCTGCCGTGAAACTGCAGCATATCCGGCTGCATGATCGACACGATTGCATCCATCGCGTCATCGCTTTCGTCGACGGTAACCGCAACCGTCAGCACGCGCCCGCGCGCGCGCTCAGCCAGGGTTGCAGCCTGAACAGGTGTGACATTGCGCGGGCTCTTTTCAAAGAAGATGAAGCCGGCATGCGAAGCGCCGCCGTCAATGACAGCGTCAAGAGCCTCAGCCGTGGAAAGTCCGCAAATCTTGATGTCCATGCTGCCCATCATCATCAACCGTCATACTGCCATGCGATGGTTTCACGTGCCAGAAATGGCACTCCGAGTCCATATGCGGGGCCATTTCCGCCGCCCGACCAATCATCAGATAACGCGAAACCAGCGAAAGGCCAGTCCGAGCAGGGCGGCAATGACAAGCATGGATATCGAAATCACCAGAAAAGCATGTGGGTCGTTGAGACCGGGAATACCTCCGACATTCATGCCGAGCATTCCTGCCAGCAGGGACAATGGCAGAAAGACTGCCGCGACCACGGACAGGACGACCATCTGGCGGTTCATCCGTTCGGCGCGGGCATCCATGATCTCGTCATGCACGACCGATGCGCGCTCGCGGACCATTTCAAGTTCTTCATTCATCCGCAAGATGCGATCAGAAGCCTCACGCAAGCGGCTGCGATCGCGTTCCTGCATCCATGTCAGATCCTCGATCTCGAGGGTCGTCAGGGCATCGCGTTGCGGTGACATGAAGCGGCGCAGCGCGATCGAGCTGCGGCGGAGTTCGGCAAGTTCGCGGCGGTGGGGAACGGTGCTGCCATTGACGCTTACAAGCTCCAGCGCGTCGATGCGCTCGCTCAGATCGGCAATGACGGGTTCCATGTTGTCGGCGATACGCAGGGCAAGACGCGCAATCAGCTCGCCCGGCGTCGAGGGGCAATGACCCTTGCGGATGGCGCTTACCAGTTCACGCGTTGCCACCAGCGGCCTGACCCAGATGCCGAGAACGGTATTGGCCGTCATCCAGAACCGAACCGAAATCATGTCTTCCGGCTCGGAACCGGGATTGAGATTGACGCCCCGAAGGTTGAGCAGGATTCCGTCTTCGCCCTGCATGCTTGTGCGCGGCCGGGTTTCATCGGCAAACAGCGTGTCCAGGACGAGCGCATCCACTGTGCCACTGGCTGTCAAGGCGATGGCCGGTTCGCTGTCGCGCTGGCAATGCAGCCAGACAAATCCACCGGGTTTGCGTTTTCCACGCTGTGGCTGGTCAGCCGATGCGAAATGCTCAATCGCCAGCGATGGCGGAATTTCAACCCCACCGCCCTTGCCGTCAAAGTGAAAGGCGAACCCCTGGGTGAAATTTTCCGGCTGATCCATGTCAGTCGAGCCTTATCGAATGGAGTTTTGCACCATTGCGACGCAGCCAGGATTTGTGACGCTCCATCTGCGGACAGATGTCGCGCACAAGGTCCCAGAATGCCTGGCTGTGGTTCATCTCGCGAAGATGGGCGACTTCATGGGCTGCGAGGTAGTCCAACACTTCGGGCGGTGCCATGATGATACGCCAGGAAAAAGAGAGCGTCCTGGTTGTCGAGCATGATCCCCAACGGCTGGTGGTGTCGGTGATACGAATGGTCCTGGCGCGTACCCCGAGCGACCGGCAATGCCGGTCCACTGCAAGGTTGAGTTGTTCGCGCGCGCGCGCCTTGAGAAAGGCAGCAAGCTTTCCAGCGACCCTGGACGGCTCACCCGGCACCAGCAGCGCCGGTTCTCCAGCCACCTCTCTAGCCTCGACGACCCCGCGCAGGCGATCAAGATGGATGATGCGGTGTTCAATGCCCAGATAGGGAACGAGTGCTCCGCTGTCGGCCTCGACCGGATCAGGGATGCGGGCGATGCGCGTGGCAATCCAGTTCTGATTGCGGGCAATGAACTGGTCGACCTGCTTGTCGCTCACATGCGGAGGGATGGTAACCTTCAGCGCCTTGCCGCCTGGTACGATGCGCAATGTCAACCGCGTTGCACGCGCGCTTTCGACAACGCTGACCGGCAGGACGGCACCATCAGCCACCACTTCACGGGCCTGTCTTCTGGAGGGTGGTCTTGCAGAAAAGAAGCGCATCGGTTCCTGGCAAACTGGATTTGGCGGAAGGCGCACTATAGCCGATTCGCCGAACCCGAAGACGCAAAACGGGACCCGTAGGCCCCGTATCTTGCTGATTATGCCTGAACTCAGACTTCCGGTACGCTGCGGCGGCCTTTTGGACCAGCAGGACCATCATCGGATGTGTCAGACGACTTCCGGGCTTTATGAGCCTTGCGGAACGCTTCGAACTCTTCCGAATCGCGCGCACGGCGCAGTTCACGAAGATATTCGTCGAATTCGGCGCGCATCTCATCAAGCTTGCGACGCTCTTCTTCGAGGCGTTCCAGTTCGCCATCACGCCATTCATCAAAGGCTACATTGCCGGTACGGGCACTGAAGCCGTTTCGCTTGTGGCCGCAACCGCGACCCCAGGAGCCGGAGAATGACTGACCTGCCCTGTCGGTGGCGCGATTGACATTCGACTTGAATTCCTCAAGCCGGTCACCCCACAGGATATAGGCAAGCATGGCAAGACCAAGTGGCCAGAACACCATGAAGCCGATAATCATCATCGCGATGGTTACCGGGGTCCATGCCGGACGGACAAATGCGGTGTGTGTCATGAAATGATCACCCCTTCTTCTGAACGAAGGCGGTATTGCCTTCCCATTTCAGGTGGGGATCAAATCGTCGTGAATCAAGTTACGTAAGGGAATTTTCTCCTGACCCCGGATCGCCGTGATACCGTCATTGCCGGCTAGCGATCATGCGATGCCCGCAACTCCCGCTTCTGGCGAAACAGGAAATCCTACAGGGAACTTTCCATCAGGCCTTGATCGACTTCCGGGTCGAGGCAGGTTTCCTGCGGGCCTGCATCGAATGGTCGTTGGAGAGCATGAAGTCACGAATGCGTGGTGAAATCTCCGCGCGGAACCGCGAGCCGTTGAAGACGCCGTAATGGCCAACTTTTGGCTGCATGTAGTGAACACGCTTTTCCTCTGGCAGGTTCACGCACAATTTGTGTGCCGCCCTTGTCTGGCCCAGGCCGGAAATGTCGTCATTCTCGCCTTCCACTGTCATCAGTGCGGTCGTGGTAATGGCCGAACAATCGACGCGGGTGCCGCGGTGCATCAATTCACCTTTCGGCAGCGCATGCCGGACAAATACGGCATCGACCGTTTGTAGGTAGAATGCAGCATCCAGGTCCATGACTGCGAGATATTCGTCATAGAATTCGCGGTGCTTTTCGGCTGAATCGCCATCATCACGAACCAGATGCGCGAAGAATTCCTGATGTGCAACAATATGGCGATCCAGGTTCATCGACATGAAGCCCGAAAGCTGGAGAAAACCGGGATAGACGTCGCGCATGAAGCCGGGATGGGGAAACGGCACATTCATGATGACATTGTCGCGGAACCAGTCGATGCCCTTGTCTTCCGCGAGCTTGTTGACTGCGGTCGGGTTTTCGCGGGTGTCAATTGGGCCACCCATGAGGGTCATTGAAGCTGGTGCGTGCTGATCCTTGCGCGCTTCCATGAGTGCTACCGCCGCCAGAACCGGAACGGATGGCTGGCAAACTGCCATGACATGGGTGTTCGAACCCAGGAAATGCAGGATCGACATTACATAGTCGATGTAATCGTCCAGATCGAAACTGCCATCGGTTACCGGAACCATGCGGGCATCAATCCAGTCGGTTATGTAGACATCACCATGCTGGACCATTTCCTCGACGGTGCCGCGCAGCAAAGTGGCATAGTGGCCGGACATGGGCGCGACAATCAGGATCTTCGGACCTGCGCTCTTGCCTTCAGGCAGGGCGCGCTGAAAATGGATGAGGTTGCAGAAAGGCCGCTTCCAGACAATCTTCTCGGTAACGGGAACGGCCATTCCGTTGACTTTGGTTTCGGTAATGCCGAATTCCGGTTTTCCATAGCGGCGGGTAACGCGCTCGAAGACCTCGGCCGAAGCGGCAATCTGTTTGCCGAAACTGGTGTGGGAGGCCGGATTGACCGGATTGGAGTAGAACAGGCGCGTTGCGTCTGCTGCAGCGCGCCAGGGACCAAGCACTGCGTGGGACATTTCATAAAGCATGTAATACATCGTCGCCTGCTTTCATTATTGGCGCGGATTTCCAGTGAAACCGGTCCGCACCTTCGGCGGTGCATTATTTTGCACTGCACTCGATTGTGCAAGTGCGAAATGAGTCTAATCGAGACAAAGCCAGAAAGACGGGGAGCAGAAATCAGGGCGCCAGCGAGATCGGCGCTCTTCTGTCAGTTCATCGTTGATACGATTTCATCGACAATCTGCTGTGCTGCAAGGCGAGGATCAGCCGCGCCGGTAACGGGACGGCCCACCACAAGATGCGAGGCACCGGCAGCCATTGCCTGGGATGGTGTGGCCACACGCTTCTGGTCGCCATGATCGCTACCTGCAGGCCGGACACCGGGGGTAACCAGCGCCATGGATGGCCCCAGTATCGTGCGCATCGCCATGGCTTCCTGTGGAGAGCAGACAATTCCGCCCATTTCCGCTTCGCGTGCCTGCATTGCGCGTTTGCCAACAAGGTCTGTTACGCTACCGGAATAACCTGCGTCGGCTATGTCCGCATCGTCCATGGAAGTCAGGACGGTGACGCCCAGAAGGCACAGATTGCTGCCCTTCGCCGCCGAGACAGCTGCCTTCATGGCCTTGGGATAGGCATGCAGGGTCAGCATGTCGACACCAAGCGCAACCGCGCTTTCCACCGCCTTTGCCACCGTGTTGTCGATATCCAGCAACTTCATGTCTAGAAAGACCTTGTTGCCTTCGGCCTTCAGTTCGCGGGCAAGCTCGATGCCGCCCGCAAGTGCCAGCTGGTAACCGATCTTGTAATTGTTCGCGGCCCCGGCAATCCTGCGAACCATGTCGCGGGCTTCGGTAACCGAAGCCAGGTCAAGCGCGACTATCAGGCGGTCGCGAAATACATCTTCCTTGATCGCCATCCAAAACTCATGCCGGTTGCGGGTTCGATTCGCTTTCCTAGCTTGTCAGTGCCGGGCAAACAAGGCGGCCTTTTCCACGATCGAATGAACCATGGTATCCAGAAAACCGGCCGTGCGCTGGTCGACCAACTGGTCCATGCCATCAAACGCTGTTTCGGCCTTGGCGACGGCCAGCTGCTCGGTCAGAACCAGTGCGCCTACATTGACGAGGATGGCCCGCAAATGGTTGAGGCCACGAATACCGCCATAGGCACCTGGTGAAGCCGAAGCGATTGCAAAGATTTTCCCGCGATAGGGAACCAGCTTGCCATGCTGATCAGAGCCGACACGGCTGATCCAGTCGAGTGTGTTCTTCATCAGCGGGGTCAGAGATGTATTGTATTCCGGTGAAACCAGAACGACCGCATCGTGTTCATGGAACAGGCGCGCCAGTTTGCGCGCATTTTCAGGCTGGCCCTTTTGCGTCTCAAGATCGGCATCATAAATCGGCAATGGGTAATCGGCCAGCGATATGCGTGTCACATCACATTCAAGCAGCGAAAGATGCCCGGTCAGCGTTGCTGCCAATCGCACATTGTGGGAGCCGGATCTGTTCGAACCTGGAAGAACCAGTATCCTTGGAGTTTTCATCAAAAATATCCGGTTGGTGCGAAACTGCTCAATCTGCCAGCCCGTCGAGGAAATTCTTCATCTTTGAAAAGAAACCGCTTGATTCGGGATTGTTGTTTTCCGACGAAATCTTGTTGAACTCCTCCAGCAATTCGCGCTGGCGGCGTGTCAGGTTTTGCGGGGTTTCAACAGCGACCTGAATGTAAAGATCACCATGATTGCTGGTACGCATGACCGGCATTCCCTTGCCCTTGAGCCGGAACTGCTTGCCGGTTTGCGTGGCTTCAGGAACCTTCACCCGCGTCTTGGCACCATCCAGCGTGGTTACCTCGAACTGGCCACCCAGTGCTGCTGTCGTCATCGACACAGGAATGCGGCAGAACAGATCGGCACCATCACGCTGGAAGAATTCATGCGGCCTGACCGAGAGGAAAATATAGAGATCACCCGCCGGACCACCGCGTGCACCCGCTTCACCCTCGCCAGCAAGGCGAATGCGAACGCCATCCTCGATGCCCGCCGGAATGTTTACCGACAGCGTGCGTTCCCGCGTTACCCTGCCCTGGCCATGGCATTTGCCACAGGGGTCGGAAATCACCTCGCCCCTTCCCTGACAGGTCGGGCAGGTACGCTCGATCGAGAAAAAGCCGGATGCAGCCCGAACCCGGCCAGAGCCTGAACAGGTCGCGCAGGTTTTCGGGGAGGAGCCCGGTTTTGAACCGGAGCCCGAACAGGTTTCGCAAGTGATTGCGGTTGGCACCGAGATTTCGGCATTCTTGCCGGCCCACGCCTCTTCCAGCGTGACTTCCATGTTGTAGCGCAGGTCAGCGCCACGCTCACGACCACCAGAACGCGCGCGACCGCGACCGCCCATCATTTCGCCGAAAATGTCCTCGAAAATATCGGAGAAGGCGCTGGCTCCACCGCCGCCGAAACCACCGCCCATGCCGCCATTGCCCTGTTCGAAGGCTGCGTGGCCGAAGCGATCATAGGCCGAACGCTTTTGTGGGTCCTTCAGGACCTCATAGGCCTCGTTCAATTCCTTGAACTTGGCCTCGGCCGTAGCATCACCCGGATTGCGGTCGGGGTGAAATTGCATCGCCTTTTTTCGAAATGCGCTTTTCAGCGCCTTTTCGTCGACGCCACGTTCGACGCCCAATGTCTCGTAATAATCAGACTTGGCCATTCCGCATTGCGCTCCCAGGATCTTTCCGTTCGGTTATCCCGAATGTGGACACAAAAGCACCCCTGAAGGCGCTTCTCGACGCTTTCAGGGGTGTTGCTTGCATGGAATCGTCAGGCCGATTTCTTTTCGTCGTCGTCGATTTCCTCGAAATCGGCGTCAACGACATCTTCGTCCTTTGATGCGTCGGAGGCTGCGTCTGATTCAGCCGCCTCCTTCTGGCTTGCCTCGTAGATGGCCTGTCCGAGCTTCATCGACGCAGTGGCCAGGCTTTCCGACTTTGCCTTGATGTCCTCGGCATCGCCACCTTCAATGGAGGTGCGCAGATCGGCGATTGCCGTCTCGATCTCCTGCTTGACGTCGGCAGATACCTTGTCGCCGTGCTCGGACAACGACTTTTCCGAAGAATGCAGCAGCGATTCGGCCTGGTTCTTGGCCTCTACCGCGTCCCGCTTCTTCTTGTCTTCCTCGGCATGTGCCTCGGCATCCTTGACCATCTTCTCGATGTCATCATCGGAAAGGCCGCCGGAAGCCTGAATACGGATCTGCTGTTCCTTGCCTGTGGCCTTGTCCTTGGCTGAAACCTGGACAATACCGTTGGCGTCGATATCAAACGTGA
>JAGRLM010000176.1 GCA_020441795.1 Nitratireductor sp. | reverse complement strand
GTTGAGCTATCCATGACGATTTTCCCGTGACTTTGGCGGTTGCAATGTTCATTCTGATGCATCTTGAAAAACGGCTTGCCAAGATACGCCTTGAAAATGCCGACAAATCAGGCTTGAACGGCGTTTCAGTCTATCCACCCTCGCCTGCCATGCAGCCAGCGGAATGTCCAGTTGTTGAAACACAATTCCCTTCGAATTCAATTCGCTGCCTTCAGGATCGAGCATGTAGTCACCGGGCTCCTCGCACTTGTTGTCATGGTCCTGCTTGGCTTGCAAGGCACGGCACTGGCGCAATCTGGAAGTGCTGGCAATGTCACGCGGGTAACGCTTGAAGCGCGGATGACGGATACCAGTGAGGCGCTGATGGATGGCGTCGAATGGCGGATCTTCGCGACCAAGGTCGGGGAAGACGGAAAACTGCCAATGCTGGCGCAGGCGACTGGTGGCGTGAAGGCCTTCGACATCACGCCGGGGGACTATTATGTCCATGCCGCCTTTGGCTATGCCGGGGCGGTGCGGCGCATCACGGTGGGTGAAACGCCGGTAACGGAGACTTTCACCCTCAATGCCGGTGGTCTGCAATTGAATGCGGTTGCCTCGAATGACGCGCGCATACCTTCCGCATTGTTGCGATTTGATGTCTATTCGAAGGAGCAGGACGAGCGTGGAGAGCGCCAACTCGTTGCCCGCAACATCAAGTCGAATGAAATTGTACCGTTTCACGCCGGCACTTATCATGTGGTTTCGCAATATGGCCGACTGAATGCCGAGGTCCGTGCCGACTTCATGGTCGAGGCGGGCAAGGTGACCAAGGCGACGATCGTGCACCGCGCTGCGCGCATCACGTTCAAGCTGGTCAAGACCGCCGGTGGCGACGCTATTGCCAATACGGCCTGGTCGATCCTCACCGAATCCGGCGACGTGATCACGGAAAGCAACAGCGCATTTCCCGCCTTCGTGCTCAGCGAGGGGACCTACTCAGCCATCGCAAAGAATGCCGACAAGATCTATTCGCGAGAATTCACTGTGGATCCAGGCGTGAACCGGGATGTCGAAGTGCTGGCAGAGTGAAACAGCAACAATTGTCGATCAGGCCGCAATTTTCGGCTTGGCATAAGTGCCGGTGAACGACTTGGTATTGGCCTGCATCGAAAACACTGCGTTGAACAGGTAATCGGTCAGTTCCTTGCGATCGCGGATTGCATTGAGTGCCTCGGCAGGAATGAGCGGCCCGATATGGGCTGTGATGGATTTGCCAGCCAGACGACGAAATTCGCGGATCATCAGCGACAAGCGGACTGTCAGCGAGACCTTGCTGACCAGGTGAAACAATCGTCCATTCTGGCCCTCGAAGTAAACCGGCACGACCGATGCGCCTGCTGCCTGGATCATTCTGGCAGGGAACATTTTCCAGGGCAGGTCCTCGGCTCGGCCGATCCCCTTGGGCGCTGTGGCAACGCCGCCTGCGGGAAATACCACGATGGTGACACCTTCCTTCAGGAGGCGGACTGCCTCCTTGCGGGTTTCAAGGTTCATCTGCATCGCTTCGCGCGATTCATCAAAATTGATCGGCAAGGAGTAGGGACGGATTTCGGGAACCTTGAGCAGGTCCTTGTTGATCATCACCTTGAAGGGACGCCCCAATTGCTCTGCCAGTGAAAGAATCGCTATTCCGTCACCGATGCCGAACGGATGGTTGGCTACAATCACCAGCGGCGTGTCCGGCAAGTCCTTGGGTGGCCATTGCTCACCATGAACATTGAGGCCGATATTGATCAGTTGCAGCATGTCACCCATGACGCGGCTGGAATGACCAACGATCTGACTGCGCCAAATGTCATAAAGTTCTGCGAAATAGTCGCGGCCAGACAGTTTCTCGACCCTTCGAATGACCCATTGCTTGAATTTCGGGTCTGCCGGATTGGCATAGGAAAGCTCTGGAAAACGTACCTGCTTCTTTCTCAGCATCTTTGCATTGGTCCTTGACGGGCAAATGATCGTTTGTGTGTAACCGTGGCAATTCCGCGAGTCACAACCGGGAAATGCGAAGGTTGGTGTTCATACCAGAATTTTCGTGACAATCCCATGACTGATTTGACGCCGTCCCCGCCTTCGTGAAAACTTGAAGACGTGAACCTTGCCAGATCAAAGAGGGCATCAAAACTGGCCGGAGAACCGGAGTATGAGGCAATGCAAAGGGATTTCAGACCGGATATGACAGCAAGACTGGCGGGCTTTTCCTATCTCGCAATCATTATCCTCGGCCTGACAGGGGAACTGGCAATCCGCCAAACCTTGATTCATCCCGACGATGCCGGTCTGACCGCAACCAATATTCTCGCATCACAGGGCCTGTTCCGGATGGGCATCATCGGCGATGCGATAATGGCAGTCTTTGACATTCTGCTTGGCGTATTGCTGTTTTGGCTTCTGAAGCCGGTAAACGTGATTGCATCAGGATTGGCACTGGCGTTCCGCTTCGCCCAGGCGGTGATCATCGCTGCAAGCCTGATGGAACTTCACTCGGCACTGGCACTCCTTCTGGGGTCAGGACTACCTGCCGATCTGGCAGCAGGATTGGCCGCGTTGCGGTTGGAAGCGCATGCCAGCGGATATGATCTGGGATTGCTGTTTTTCGGTATCAGCAGCCTTTTCACAGGCTATCTGCTGATGCGAGCGACGTTTTTCCCGACATTTCTCGGATTGGTGATCGGGCTCGCCGGGATGATATACATCATTGGAACCGGACTTCGGTTTCTGGCCCCGAACATGGTGGAGCTGTTCCAACCCGCATATGGACTATGCATCCTGGCAGAACTTGCGTTTTGCCTGTGGCTGTTGTTCCGGTCTGTGGACAATGAGAAATGGTGGGCAGCGGAAATTTCCGCTGCCCGGTCCTGATCGAAAACGCGCTTACGCCTTGCGACGAATATCAGGCGCCGTTGCTTCCGAGGAAAGTTGGGCAATTGCCTCGTCAAGCGTCATCGATGTCTGGTTGGGCGAGCCGAGCCTGCGCATGGAAACCGTGCCCTCTGCCGATTCCCGGTGCCCTGCCACCAGAATAACCGGAACCTTGGCCAGCGAATGTTCGCGCA
>JAGRLM010000175.1 GCA_020441795.1 Nitratireductor sp. | reverse complement strand
GAATAGCCGTTGCAATCCCCGATCAGCAGGAAGCTCCAGGACGGGTGCCCGGCGAGCGACAGGAATTCGCCGCATCCATGCTTGTCGATAAGCGCCTGCGTGCCTTCAAGGATGGTCCTGCCGGTTTCGTTGAGGCGATCGGCGATCTTGTGGTCGCGGAATTTCGTCATGGAAGCCTTGGCCGCGGCAAGTGAGAGTGTCTCGCCGCCCATGGTGAAAGAGAAGAACACTTCCTCGAATTCGGCCATGATATCGCTGCGTCCGGCAACGACTGCCAGCGGATAGCCATTGGCAAGCCCCTTTCCGAAGCAGGCGAGGTCGGGCGTTACGCCGAACAATTGCTGAGCGCCGCCATTGGCATAGCGGAAGCCGGTGATGGTTTCGTCAAAGACCAGCACCACGCCGTGCTCATCGGCAAGATTGCGCAATTGCTGCAGGAAGTCGTCCTTCGGGAAATGCACATTCATCGGTTCGAGAATGATCGCTGCAAATTCACCGGGATGCGCTTTCAGGAGCATTTCCAGCGATGACGCATCATTGTAGGCGAATATGGATGTCAGTTCGCTGGTTGCCCTCGGCACGCCCTTGTTGCGGGCGGTTGCGCCGATATACCAGTCCTGCCAGCCGTGATAGCCGCAGGTAGCAACGCGGTCGCGCCCGGTAAATGCACGGGCTGCGCGAATTGCCCCCGCGGTCGCGTCCGATCCGTTCTTGCCGTAGCGAACCTTTTCCGCGCAGGGCACCATTTCGCAGATGAGTTCAGCCACCTCGATTTCGAGGGGTGAGGCAAGCGGGAAAATTGTTCCCTTTTCCAACTGCTCGCGTACAGCAGCGGTGACATCGGGATCGCAATGGCCAAGCGTGACAGAGGCAAGTGCATTGTTGAAATCAACGTAGTCATTGCCGTCAACATCGGTAACGACAGCGCCCCTGGCGTGATCGACAAAATGCGGGGAAACGCCCGCCGGATATTGCGTAGTGCTCTTGGAAAAGGTTTGGGTGCCGAGCGGGATGACCCCAAGAGCTTCGGCCAGCATGGCTTGCGAGCGGGAAAAGGAACGGGTCATCGGCTTCTGCCTTGTTGGGAAATTCGCATTGGCACTCACTCGCCCTGTTTATCGCGCAGAAGGCTTTTGAGATAGCCCTCATTGCGGGGGATTCCACCATTGATCGCCGAAAGTCCGGGCTTGCGGGCGATCAGGTGCAAGATGTCCTCGAAGCTGAAATCGGGGTTGCCGGGATACAATTCGCCATAGACCGCGCGAACAAATTCGAGATCGGTCGGCTCATCCACGGTCCAGCGCATGTCCGACAAATCCTCATGATATTTGAAATGGCCGATGGAAAAACGCTCGCTCTGGCGATGGATGAACGGCAGGACATGCTCGCGGTCGCTCTTCAGTTCAGCCTCGCGCCAAGCGGTTTCGAGCGCATCGAAGCGCACGACCTCGACATCGAGACCATCGGGGAAACTGGTTTCCTTGGCGTTCGATGCATAGTCGTAGCTGCCCGAAACTGCGAAGTCCGTGACAGCGTCCACGATGCGCCAGTCTGCCAGCGGGCAATCACCGGTCAGGCGAATGATCCATTGCGGGCGGTATTGCAGGGCGCATTGGTAGAAGCGGTCAAGCACATCATCAAGGGAGCCGCGAAAGCATTCGACCCCTGCAGATGCAGCGATTGCTGCAACCGCATCATCGTCCTGGTTGGTGGAGGTTGCCACAACCAGTTTTTCGATCGTTCTCGCATGCAGAAGCCGCTCGATCTGGCGTGCAAGCATCGGCTTGCCGAGAATGTCCTTGCCCACCTTGCCGGGCAGGCGCGACGATGACATCCGAGCCTGAAGGATCGCAAGCGTTTTCATTTCAGGCAACATGGTCCTTTTCCAACGGTGTGCCCGCTGCAATGTCGCAGATGGCCTTGCGTCCCAGTGCCCAGTCAAAATGTTCAGGTGCCAGGCCATAGCCGGGGCGGATGCGGCGG
>JAGRLM010000174.1 GCA_020441795.1 Nitratireductor sp. | reverse complement strand
CAGAATTGCAGCGATTCACGCAAGGTGCAGGAATTGCTGAAGGACCCGAAGCTCACCGACATGATCGACAACATGATTTCGACCAATTGCGGGTGAGTGCCGGACCAACGGCAATCACCCGAAATATGCCTGCAACGGGCGAACCTGCAATTCACCACGCTTGAGCGCGGCCACTGCCTTTGCCGCTGCCGACGCTCCTGCGATGGTGGTGAAATAGGGAACCTTGTGCATCAGCGTCGCACGGCGAAGCGATTTTGAATCGCTCAGAGCCTTCTGGCCTTCCGTGGTGTTGATGACCAACTGCACCTCGCGATTGCGAATGGCGTCCTCGATATGCGGGCGGCCTTCCAGAACCTTGTTGATGCGTTCGGCCGGTACGCCGTTTTCCGCCAGATATCGCTGCGTGCCACCGGTGGCAATGATGCGGAACCCTACAGCATGCAAGGTCTGCATCGCGCCCAGGATACGCGGCTTGTCATCATCACGCACCGATACGAATGCCGTGCCCTTTGCCGGCAGGCCGGAACCGGCACCCAATTGTGCCTTGGCAAAGGCAATGGCGAAATCGGTATCAAGGCCCATCACTTCGCCCGTCGAGCGCATTTCGGGGCCAAGCAATGTGTCGACGCCCGGGAAGCGCGCAAACGGGAACACGGCTTCCTTGACGGCGATATGATTGACCTTGCGCGGATCAACCAGACCGCCATAGGGCGCCGCCGCTTCCGCCAGTTTCTCGCCTGCCATGACCCGCGCAGCGATCTTCGCAATTGGCATCCCAACAGTCTTTGCAACGAAGGGCACGGTGCGTGATGCGCGCGGATTGACCTCCAGAATGTAGATGGTGCCATCCATGATCGCATATTGCACATTCATCAGGCCGCCGACATTGAGCGCCTTGGCAAGCAGCTTTGTCTGGCGTTCCAATTCGTCCAGCGTCTCGTCCGAAAGTGAATAGACCGGCAGCGAGCAGGCGGAATCGCCCGAATGGATACCCGCTTCCTCGATATGTTCCATGATACCCGCGACGAATGCTGTCTCGCCGTCGCAAATGCAGTCGACGTCAAGTTCCACGGCATTTGGCAGATAGCTGTCGAAAAGCAGTGGGTTCTTACCCAGAAGTGTGTTGATCTGTCCGGTCTTGTCGTTGGGATAACGCGCCTTGATGTCTTCGGGAACGAGTTCCGGCACAGTGCCCAGTAGATAGTTCTGCAGGTCGTCCTCGCCGCGGATGATCTGCATTGCGCGGCCACCCAGTACATAGGACGGGCGCACGACCAGCGGGAAACCAAGTTCCCCGGCGACAATGCGCGCCTGCTCTACGGAGAAGGCAATGCCGTTGCGCGGTTGGGTGAGCTTCACCTTGGTCAGCAGTTTCTGGAAACGGTCGCGGTCCTCGGCGAGGTCAATCGCGTCAGGCGAGGTGCCGAGGATCGGAATGCCTGCCTCTTCCAATGCACCGGCAAGCTTCAGCGGGGTCTGGCCGCCAAACTGGACGATGACGCCGCGAAGCGTGCCATTGGCCTGTTCTGCATGCAGGATTTCCAGCACGTCCTCGGCAGTCAGCGGCTCGAAATACAGCCGGTCGGACGTATCGTAGTCAGTCGATACTGTCTCCGGATTGCAGTTGATCATGATGGTTTCGAAGCCCGCATCTTCCAGCGCGAAGGCCGCATGGCAGCAGCAATAGTCAAACTCGATGCCCTGGCCGATACGGTTTGGCCCTCCGCCCAGAATGACGACCTTGTCGCGGTTTGAGACTTCCGCCTCCGAGCGCAGGCTGCCTGCGAACGGCACTTCATAGGTTGAATACATGTAGGCAGTGGGCGAAGCGAATTCGGCAGCGCAGGTATCGATGCGCTTGTAGACAGGATGCACGTCAAGCTCGTCACGCAGGGTGCTGACCGCCGCCGCATCGCTGTTGGTCAGGGCAGCAAGGCGCGCGTCAGAAAAGCCCATGGCCTTCAGCATTCGCAGGTTTTGTGCGTCCTGCGGCAAGCCATGCTCGCGGATGCGGGCTTCCATCGCAATGATTTCGGCAATCTGCTCCAGGAACCAGGGATCGATCTTGCAGCTTTGATGGACCTGTTCGATGCTCCAGCCTTCGCGCATCGCCTGCGCAACCATGCGCAGCCGGTCGGGCGTTGGCTTGCCTAGGGCGGCGCGAATGGCATTGAGGTCATCGCCCTCACCGAGGCCGGGTATCTCGATTTCATCAAGACCAGTCAGGCCGGTTTCGAGACCGCGCAGCGCCTTCTGCATCGATTCCTGGAAAGTCCGGCCAATCGCCATGACTTCGCCGACGGACTTCATTGATGTGGTCAACACCTTGTCGGCGCCGGGGAATTTCTCGAAGGCAAAGCGCGGAATCT
>JAGRLM010000173.1 GCA_020441795.1 Nitratireductor sp. | reverse complement strand
TCGCCCACGAATATTTCCACAACTGGACCGGCAACCGCGTCGCCTGCCGCGACTGGTTCCAGCTTTGCCTCAAGGAAGGCCTGACGGTCTTTCGTGATCAGGAATTCTCTGCCGATGAGCGCTCGCGCGCAGTGGAGCGCATTGGCGATGTTCGCAATCTTCGGGCAGCACAATTTCCCGAGGATGCCGGGCCGCTTGCCCATCCGGTGCGACCCGAGGTTTATCGCGAGATCAACAATTTCTACACGGCAACGGTCTATGAAAAGGGTGCTGAAGTCGTCCGCATGATCGCGACCATTCTGGGACCGAAGGCGTTTCGAAAGGGAATGGATCTCTATTTCAAGCGCCATGACGGGGAAGCAGCGACGATCGAGCAGTTCGTCAAATGCTTCGAGGAAGCGGGCAAGACCGATCTTGGCCAGTTTTCGCTCTGGTATTCGCAGGCAGGCACGCCGCATGTTCCGGTCTCCGCGAGCCATGACAAGGCCAAGCGCACCCTGACGCTGGAAGTCGAGCAGACGCTTGCCCCAACGCCAGGCCAGGCGCGCAAGAAGCCGATGCACATTCCATTGCGCATCGCGCTGTTCAATTCGCGTGGGGAACGCATCGAGGCGGAGCGCGTGACGGGTGCTGACAATGAGGGTGAAGTGTTTCACCTGCGCAAGTCCAGCCACAAGATCGTCTTTCACGGCATTGGTGAGCGCCCGGTAGTATCCGTCAATCGCGGCTTCACGGCGCCGGTGGTCATCGATTTTTCACAATCAAAATCCGACCTTGCCCTGCTTTCCGCACATGATGACGATCCGTTCAACCGGTGGCAGGCCTATCAGGAATTTGCCATGCGGCAATTGATTGCCGGGGCAAAGGCGCTCGCACGTGGCAAGGCTCCTGCCTTTGATGGCAAGCTGGTGGAGGCTGCTGTTGCAATCGCAGGCGACCCATCCCTCGAACCGGCTTATAGGGCACTGGCAATCGGATTGCCTTCGGAAGGCGAAATTGCCCAGGCCATCGGACGAAATGTCGATCCCGACAGCATCAGGCAGGCGCGCAATGCGCTTGGCGAGACCTTGGGCAAGTCGCTGGAGGCTGTCCGCCTTGCCATCAGAGGCGAACTGGAAACCCCAGCGTACTATTCGCCCAATGCAGTTGACGCGGGCAAACGCAGCCTGAAAAACATGCTTCTTGCCTTCGGGGTAATGGCGGGAAGCGCGCAGGCGGAGGCAGACACGGTCTCGCAATTCGACAATGCAGACAACATGAATGACCGCTTTGCCGCATTAAGCCGGATTGTGCATCTGTTCGCGTCGCGAAGTGCGGCCAGCAAGGCGCTCGATGCCTTCGAAGCGCAATATGGCGACAATCCGCTGGTAATGGACAAGTGGTTCTCGGTGCAGGCAATGGCCCATGGTCCAAAGCCGGCAACGCGCATGAAGGCGCTGATGAAGCATCCTTCCTTCTCCATCCGCAATCCCAATCGTGTCCGCTCGCTGCTTGGCATGTTTGCGACCGCCAATGCCACCGGCTTCAATGCCGCCAGTGGCGAGGGCTATGAACTGATGTGCACGAAAATTGCCGAGATAGATGCCATCAACCCGCAGGTTGCAGCGCGGCTGATGACGGCATTCCGCTCATGGCGGATGCTGGAACCCGGCAGGCGCAAACTTGCGCAGTCGGCGATGAAGACGCTGCGAACCGGAAATGTGTTGTCTCGCGACACACGGGACATCCTCGACCGCATCCTTGCGGAAAGCTGAAAAACGTTACCGAGATCAAGGAGTTGGGCGACAAATTGTGGATGGCACAATTTGCCGCTTTCAATTTTGTTCGAAACCTCTCTGGACAAGCTGATTCGATCTGATTCAAATGGAAGTGATTCGGTAGCGCGGCGCTTCCGAATCGGGGCCGATGAACAATCGAGGAGGCAAGGATGGCGCAGGCGCAAGCCAGGCGCGCGCGACGAGGCGCGGCATTGCTTGACAGCCTCTTTGGAAAGGAGGCGCGGGCATCGCGGGTGGCGGGATATGCGCGACTGCTGAGCCATCCGGCCTATGAAAACCTCCTGACTTCCGAATCCGTCATGCGCCGGTTCGTCCCGTTCCTGATCGTCGTGTTTCTGGCGATTGTGGGGATGGCACGCTGGATGTCGCTTAGCACCCAGTCCGAACAGCTTCAATTGTCGGCAGAAACCGAGCTCAACTTCATTGCTGAAATGATTGCCGACCGACTGGACGCCAGAAGCATCGACTTCAAGACCGACGGGAACGGCCCGCAAGCCAATGCGATGGAAATCCAGAATGCGCTCTCGGACGCTGTGCCATCGCGTTTCCTGCGCAACGGCCGCGAGGTCCTGGTAAGCGACAGCGACGGACGCATTGTCGCCAACGTCCCTTATGCCATCGGGCGCATCAACCAGCCGCTCGACCGGGTGATGGACAATACGCTGCTGCTGACGACATTTGGCAGATCGGCTGAGACCCGCACCGTTACCCTTGCAGACGGATCAAAGGCGCTGGCCGTTCACCGTATCCTGAAGGCTCCCATGGGCGGCATCACACTGATCCAGCCGCGCTCAGCCATCTATGGCTCATGGCAGAAAACCGTCGCCCTCAATGTTACCCTTTATGTCGGCACCTCCAGCATTCTGCTGGTTATCCTATACGCCTATTTTGCCCAGGCTGCCCGGGCGCAGGAAGCCGATGCGATCAACAAGGTCATCCAGAACCGCTTCGATACGGCACTGTCTCGCGGCAAGGCGGCACTTTGGGACTGGGACCTTTCGCGCGGCAAGTTCTACTGGTCGCGCTCCATGTTCGGGTTGTTGGGGCTTGAGCCACGTGACGAGATGCTGGGCTTCGGCGAGGTCTCGAAACTGGTGCATCCCGAAGACACCGACCTTTATGCACTTGCCAACCAGGTTCTGGTCGAAAAACGCCCCTTCATTGACCAGGCTTTCCGGATGCAGCATGCCGATGGCAACTGGGTGTGGCTGCGCGCGCGCGCCCAGGTGGTGGAAAACCTCAATGGCGAACCGCATCTGATCGGCATCACTGTCGACATTACCGAAGAGCAGGCCGTCAAGCAGCAGAGCAAACGGCATGACATGCGCCTGCGCGATGCAATCGAGAACCTGTCGGAAGCCTTCGTGCTTTGGGACAGCGAAAAACGCCTGGTCATGAGCAATTCGAAGTTCCAGCAATTGCATGGCCTGAAACTGGAAAGCGCCCGCCCCGGCGCCAGCTATGATGACGTCATGGATGCTGCCCGCACGCCGATGGTGCGCCAGCAGATGATTTCCACAGCACCAGGCGAAGAAGGCGCACGCAGCATGGAAGCCCAGCTTGATGACGGGCGCTGGCTGCAGATCAACGAAAGGCGCACCAAGGATGGCGGTTTTGTCTCGGTTGGAACCGACATCACCACGATCAAGAGCCATGAGCGCAGGCTGATGGAATCCGAACGCCGCCTCATGGCAACGGTAGAAGACCTTCGCTCGTCACAGCACAAGCTGGAAATCCAGGCGCAGCAACTATCGGACATGGCGGAAAAATATGCGGTCGAGAAGAACCGCGCGGAAGCTGCCAACCGTATAAAGTCGGAATTCCTCGCCAATATCAGCCATGAATTGCGCACGCCGCTCAATGCCGTCATCGGCTTTTCCGAGATCATGCATACGGGAATGTTCGGCGAACTGGGCTCTGCGAAATACAAGGAATACTGCCGCGACATTCATCAGAGCGGCTCGTTCCTGCTCGGCGTCATCAATGACATTCTCGACATGTCGAAGATCGAGGCCGGACGCTTCAGTCTCGATTTCGAAACAGTGAGCCTGAACGAAATCCTGGAAGAAACCATGCGCATCATGGCGTTTCAGTCTGAGGACAGCGAAATCGAGATTGTGGACGAAGTTGCACCGGGCATGGTGCTTGAAGCTGATCGCCGCGCCACCAAGCAGATACTCATCAACCTGCTTTCCAATGCGGTCAAATTCTCAAAGCCCGGCGGCCGGGTAGTGGTTCGCGCCCGCAAGGTTTCAGGCAATGTGACGATCTCGATCGAGGACAAGGGAGTGGGAATTTCGCCTGCAAACCTGAGGAAACTCGGTCGTCCCTTCGAACAGGTCCAGAACCAGTTCTCGAAGAACCACAAGGGTTCGGGACTTGGACTCGCGATCTCGCGATCCCTGACCGAACTGCATGGCGGCGCGATGAAGATACGCTCACGCGAAGGACAGGGCACCATTGTGTCGCTGCGCCTGCCACTGAAACATGATGAACACGCACGAAATGCAAAACCGTTTGTTGCCGAGGTAATGCCGGCATCAAGCTGAACACCGAGCTTCCCTGCCAGGACTGGACGCCCCGGAACGCAAATGTTCCGGGGCATTTTTTCACTATTCGGCAGGTTTTTCTGCGGCATCGCCACCAGCGTCATCGCCGCCCCACCAGCGACCCTTTCCCTGACGGTGATGGCCTCGCATCCCGCCCATGTCGCGGCGCAGTTCAGCGAGTTCCAGCTTGCCGTCGTCATTGCGGTCGAGAAGGGCAAAGAGTTTTTTCGCCCGGTTTTCGACTTCGGTGAATGCCACCGAGCCATTGTCATCAAGGTCGAGGCGATAGACGACATTGTCGGCAATGCGGCCCGACCAGCGTTTTGCGCGCGACATTTGGGGATCACCCTCAACTGCCGCAATGACCTCGGCCTTGGTAACCGACTTGTCGCCATTGCCGTCAGCCTTGTCGAAGCGTGCAGTCAGCGCTGCCATCATTTCGGCGAGTGATATTGCCTTGTCGCCATCCGCATCGGCCTTGTTGAACATTTCCATTGCCATGCGGGCGCGGTCACCGTGATGACGGTAACCCTGCGCGGCAAAAGCCGCCCCTGCGGTGGCAACAACCGCAATCCCGGCGATGACGTATTTTGTAGACGTTTTCATTTCACGTTCCTTTCGTGGCATCGTCACCCCCGATGCAGCGTTGCGTTGCGGCAGCGATTTCCCTTCGCTTCCACACCGCCATCAACCCAGTGTCTTCGTGAAGATCGACCGGATCAATTTCTGTGTTTCCTTCAAATGCGCTTCCACGGTCCTGATTTCCGGCAGGTCCAGCGCCTCGCATATCATTCGCGACAAGCCCGCTGGTGCAGTCGCAGGGTCAAACTTGTCGTCAATGCAAAGACGCAGGATTTGCTGGACGGTGTTGTACAAATCGAGACCGGAGCGAAGGGCAGCGCAATCATCTTCGCTGATAAGTGTCGCGGGAACAGCGGCAAGCATGTCCGCGATGCCGACTGGACGGATAGTATCCTCCGGGCAACCAGATGCCAGCATCGCCCATTGCGCGAGGAACTCGATATCGATCAGACCGCCTTTGGCAGTCTTGACCTCAAACGGGTTGGTCGATCCCTTTTCCTTGTCGATAAGGGCTCGCATTTCGCGGACATCCTTGTCGAGGGACGCGCGTTCGGTTGGCTTCGTGAGAAGTCCGTTGATGGCCTCTTCCACCTGCTGGCAAAATTCCGGATCACCGGCAACAGCCCTTGCCCGCGTCAATGCCAGTCGCTCCCAGGTCCAGGCCTCTTCCTTCTGATAGCGCAGAAAGGCGCCGATTTCAGTAGCCAGCGGACCGGCATTTCCCGATGGGCGGAGGCGAAAATCCAGTTCATACAGAACGCCTTGCGCAGTCGGTGCGCTCATCGCCGCAATCAGGCGCTGGGTCAGGCGCATGAAATATTGCGAGGGCGCGAGCGGTTTTTCCCCGGTGGACAATTCGGCATCAGGGTCGTGTTGATACAGCAGGATGAGGTCAAGATCGGAACCGGCGGTGAGTTCGCGGCTGCCAAGCCTGCCCATGCCCAGAACGCAAAGTTTCGCACCGGGCACCGTGCCGTGCCGGACGGCAAATTCGGTGCTCACAGCATCCACCATCGCCTGGATCAGGACCTCCGCCAGATTGGCGAATGCCCGTGCAGCCTGCGATGCCGACAATTGTCCGGTGATGAGACGTGCGCCAATCAGGAATTTCTGCTCGGCGGCAAAGATGCGGGCTGCATCAAGCCTGCTTTCATGGTCGGGCGAGCGCGCAAGGCTCAGGGCAAGGCGCTCACGCAAGGTGACGCGGTCGGGCGTCACGCCAGCGAAAGCGGGTTCTATCAATCCGTCAAACACATGCGGGCGACGGGTAATGATGTCTGCAAGCCTTGGTGCTGATCCCAGCATCAGCAGCATCAGTTGCAACATTCCCGGATTCGACTTCATGATCGAGAAGAACTGGATCCCGGCCGGCAATCCGCCCAGGAACCGGTCAAAGGAAATCAGGGTTGCATCAGGCTCGCCGCTTGCCGCCACTGCCTGCAGCAGGCCGGGTGTGAGCTCTGTTAGCAATTCGCGCGCCTGCGCTGTCTGTACTGCGGCAAAGCGGCCATAATGCCATCCGCGCACGATCTTGATCACTTCCGAGGGACGCGAGTAACCCATGACGGATAGGGTTTCGACGGTTGCCGGGTCATCGTCATCGCCGGTGAAAACGAGATTGCCACCTGGCACAGTGAGTTCGGGCGAGGTCTCGAATAGCCCGGCATAGTGCTTTTCTACCCTACGCAACACCCGCGTCAGGTTCTGTGAAAACGCATCCACACTGCTTTCACCCATCATCAGTGCAATATGAGTCAGGCCCTTGCGGTCCTCTGGGAGGGTATGGCTCTGCTCGTCCGCCATCATCTGGATGCGATGTTCGACATTGCGCAAATACCAGTAGGCTTCACCAAGTTCGTCACGGGCGGTTGTGTCGATCCAACCCTCGCGACAAAGCGCTGCCAGCGCATCCAGCGTGCGTATCTCCCGCAAGACAGGCAGCCTGCCCCCGGCAATCAATTGTTGGGTCTGTGCAAAGAATTCGATCTCGCGAATGCCGCCGCGCCCAAGCTTGATGTTGTGGCCTGCCACCTTGATCTCGCCATGGCCACGATGGGCATGGATCTGGCGCTTGATCGAGTGAACGTCGGAAATTGCTGCATAATCGAGATATTTCCGCCAGATGAAGGGAGCCAGTTCATTCAGCACTGCCCTGCCCGCTTCAAGGTCTCCGGCAACCGGTCGCGCCTTTATCATCGCGGCACGTTCCCAGTTCTGGCCATAGGCTTCGTAATAGTGCAAAGCCGTTTCCACCGGAATTACCAATGGTGTGGAGCCGGGATCCGGGCGAAGGCGCAGATCTGTGCGGAACACATAGCCATCGCCTGTGCGCTCCTGCATGATGCGGATCAGCGCCTTGGCAAAGCGTGTGTAAAGGGACACCGGGTCATCGGTGTTCCACTGCATGAGGCGCTTTTCGAAAAACAGGATCAGGTCGATATCGGACGAATAGTTCAATTCGCCCGCGCCGAATTTCCCCATTGCCAGAACGATCAACCCGCTGCCAAGCGACGGGTCCTGCGGGTCATGCAGGACCAGCTTTCCCGAATTGTGAAGCTGCAGGAGCAGATGGTTGACGCTCGCTCCAAGTGCGGCACCGGCAAACCCCGTCAGGCACTTCGTTACCTCGGCAGCGCTCCACCACTGACCGAGATCGGCAAGCCCGCAAAGCAGCGCAGCCTTGCGCTTGGCGATGCGCAGGTGCGCCATGATTTCCGTGTCGCTGGCAGCGTTGCGCCATGCGCTTGTGGTGTCGCGAACCAGTTCATCAAAGCTTTCGCGGAAGGGGCGTGAAAGGATTTCGCAAAGCAGGGCAGGCCGTATCAGCGCGCAATCGCGGAGAAAGGAGCTGTGGGAAAAGACGGCACCGAGGAATTCGCGAATATCCTGGCGCGCGGCAATGGCTTCACGCCAGTCACCAAGCTCTTCCTGCTTCAAACGGTTGTCGAGTTCACCAAGCCATTTCTTCGCTTCGCCCGCACTCGATGCGGCCAGTTGAAGGGGTGGGGTTTCAAGGGCAATCAAGGCGCTCATGCAATGCTACCTTCAGCGGGAAGATGGATGCAGGCGGCAAGACCGGGTTTTGCATCACTGAGTTCCAAGCTTCCCTGATGAAGCACTGCAACGGCCCTGACAAGACTCAAACCCAGTCCATTTCCTGGTAGGGTGCGACTTTTCTCAAGCCTGGTGAAGCGCTCGGTCACCCTTTCCCGGTCCGCTTCTGCAATGCCCGGACCATTGTCCGTGATGCAGATGGAAATCTGATTGGCCTTCTTGCGGGCGGAAATCGCCAGTAGCGGTTTGCGAGAGGGGTCGCGCCCGTATTTTATGGCATTCTCGACAAGGTTGGACAGAGCCTGTGCCAGTAATTCGCGGCTGCCGGTTACGAGGAGGCCGTCTTCCACATCAACCCTTGTCTCGAAGCCGTCATCCTCGGCGACGGGCAGATACAATTCCGCCACGTCCTTGACGACGGATGTGATGTCTATCGGCGAAAGCCCGGTTACGGCTGAACCCGATTCCACCCGCGAGATCATCAGCAAGGCGTTGAATGTCTTGATGATCTGGTCCGTGTCGGCAATGATCTCGCCCAGCGCGTTGCGCATCTCGTCGACATTGCTTGCTTCGCCAAGGGCTGCATCCGCCTTGTTCCTGAGCCGTGTCAGGGGCGTCTTCAGATCGTGCGCGATGTTGTCGGATACCTGTTTCAATCCGTCATCAAGCAGGTTGATACGGTCGAGCATGCCGTTGAGACGGGCAGACAAGCGATCAAACTCGTCGCCGCCGCCAGACAACGGCAAGCGTTCGCTGTGATCGCCGGCAAGGATGCGCGCAGTCGATTTCGATACAAGGTCCAGCCGTTTCAACGCCCGCCGTCCGACGACCAGCCATGTGGCAACGCCCAGCGCCAGCATGGCAGCGAGCGCCAGGAACAAAGCCCTGCCCACAACCTGGCGGAATCGTTCCGGGTCGCCAAGATCTCGACCGACCAGTAGCCGCATTCCGTTGGGCAATTCGACGACCCTGGCCATGGCCTGCCAGGTTCTGGCACCATTGTCCTGGTGGCGCGTATAGCCAAAGGGATGCCCCGCCCATCCCTCATGGTTGAGAATGCCACTTTCGATCTCGAGAATATTGGCGGCGATGATTGTGCCAGCGGGATCGGCAACGACATAGATGTTTGCGCCGGGGGAGGCTGCGTTTCTTTCGAGCGTGCGCATCAGGCCGTTGATGCCGCCCCTTTCATATACCGTGGCCAGATCAGCCACTTCGGTGTTGATCGAGTCCTGAATCTGGCGGCGGATGATGTTGACGGTGCTTCCGGTCAGATACATCACGATGATCACGGCCACGAGGCCGAAGATCAGCGAATAGGCGATGGAAAGCCGGACTGCGGTGATGGCGAGAATGGTGCGAAGCCGCTGCATGCGCTGACCAGCCGCTAGCCGTCTTGCGCGGCGCGAAGTATATAACCTGCGCCCCGCACGGTCTGCAGCATCTGGTGATCGAAATCCTTGTCGATCTTGCCCCGCAACCGCGACACATGCACATCAATGACATTTGTCTGGGGGTCGAAATGGTAGTCCCAGACTTCTTCGAGCAGCATGGTCCGGGTCACCACCTTGCCTGCATTGCGCATGAGGTATTCAAGCAACCGATATTCGCGTGGCTGCAAGGGAATGTTCTTTCCCGCACGTTTGACGGTATGGGACAGGCGGTCGAGTTCCAGATCGCCGACGACAATTCGTGTTTCGCTGTCATCCGGCCGGCGGCGGCGCGCCAGAACCTCGATGCGCGCCAGCAATTCGCTCACCGCATAGGGCTTTGCAAGGTAGTCGTCGCCACCAGAGCGCAGGCCTTCGACCCGGTCATCGACTTGTCCAAGTGCCGAAAGGATGAGTGCCGGGGTATCGTTGCCATCCGCGCGCAACGACTTGAGCATTGCAAGCCCGTCAAGGCGCGGCAGCATCCTGTCAACGATCATGACATCAAACCGCGCGGTGGAGGCATGATGCAGCCCCTCCTCGCCATTGCTGGCAATCTCGCTGACATGGCCAGCCTCCTTGAGCGCCCTGGCAAGCCAGGTTGCGGCTTCTTGGTCATCTTCAACGATCAGGATTCTCATGTGATACCGATTATCCCGTTTTTATGCCGGATGGAACGGGTAAGTGGTGACGGGTCATATGGGAAAGGACCCGTCACCTTCTGCGTGCCACGCCGGGGGCGACCAACATGCTTGGCGTGGCAGCATTCTCCTGCCCGACTGATCGGGGATCAGCCGCGCTTCAATGGCAGGGCGACAAACAGCGAGTTCTCGCCGCGCTGAACCTGGAACAAGGCAGCCTTGCGGCCAAGGCCATCGGCTTCCTTGACGACCCTGGAAACAGCCTCAGGGTCACCCACTTCTTCCCCGTTCACCGAGGAAATGATGTCGCCAGCTTCAATTCCCTTGCGGGCGGCAGGGCTGTCGGGTGCAACTTCGGCTACAACCACGCCCTTGCCGTCAGGGGCGGTTTCAAGTGCCAGACCCAGTGAGGTCAACCGCTCCATGTCGCTGGATGACGGGCTTGCAGAGGCAAGTTTTGCGTCTCCTTCGAGCTTGCCGAGTGTCACTTCGACATCCTCGGACTTGCCGTTGCGCCACAGGCTGACTGTGACCTTTTCCTCAGGAGAGAAGTTGCCGATCTTGCGGGCGAGTTCACGGGGGTTCTTCACCGCATCGCCATTGACCGCCGTAATGACATCACCGGGGCGGATGCCCGCCTTGTCGGCTGGGCTCTCTGATTGCGGATTGGTCACGATGGCACCGCGGGCGTCATCCAGTCCGACCGATTCAGCGATATCGCGTGTCACGGGCTGGATCATGACGCCGAGCCAGCCGCGCACGACCTGGCCATTATCGATCAGTTCCTTGACGACGTCACTGGCGGTGGCGGCCGGAATGGCGAATGCTATGCCGACATTGCCGCCCGATGGCGAGAATATCGCGGTGTTGATGCCAATGACCTCGCCCTTGAGGTTGAAGGCCGGACCGCCCGAATTGCCCTTGTTGACAGCTGCATCGATCTGGATGAAGTCGTCATAGCGGCGAGAGCCGATCTCGCGATTGGCAGCGGAAACAATACCGGCGGTCACGGTTCCGCCAAGGCCGAAGGGATTGCCAACGGCAACAACCCATTCGCCAATTCGCACCTTGCCCTCGTCGAATTTCACATAGGTGAACTTGCGGTCATCTTCCTTGACCTTGAGGACGGCAAGGTCAGTCCTTGCATCGGCGCCGACCAAGGTTGCTTCAAGCTCGGTCCCGTCATTGAGAACGACGGTGAACTTGGAACCGTTTTCGACCACATGGTGATTGGTGACGACATAGCCGTCCTCCGAAACAAAGAAGCCCGATCCCTGCGACATGCCGAACCGGCGTGGTCCGCGCTCGCGAAATCCGTCGCGCGGCATGCCTTCGCGATTTCCATAGCGCCTGCCCTGATCGTCGCCGCGATCAGACCGGCGGTCACCACGCCGGCCATCGGGCTGGCCGTCGCGCGGCTCGTCGTAACGGGGGCCGTTGCGGAAGAAGGGCTGGTCACGGAAAAACGGTGGGAGGTTGAAGTTGTTGTTGTCATCCTCGCCAGAGAAACGACGGTCAAACCGGCCATTTCGATTGGACGCATTCTGCATCTCGGATTCAACCCGCACCGAAACCACGGCGGGCGAAACAGCCTCAACAACATCGGCGAAGCCTGGCACTTCAGGCGCGTTCACCGATACCGCTTCTGCATAGGCTGGAACTCCCGAAAGCGACATTCCGGCAATCGAGCCTGCAATTGTGGCGGGTGCAAACAGCATCGACGATGCGACAAGTGCTGCGGCGAAACGGCGTGGTGATTTTGCTTGGCGATTGATCATTTCAGTCCCTTTGTCATGTTCCAGAAGCGTCTATGCCTGGATAGTGGAAAATCCACCCCTGATGCTTCGGAATATGGGGACTGGCAGGTTACGCGAACCTTTCCGCCAGATTAAAGTTTGGTAATGCAGACGCCGACATCGGGCTGAAGAACTCAGTCCTTGCGGTCAAGCAGAGCGGCTATCCGCTCTTCCTCGTCCTTTGACAGGACGGCAACCTTGCTGTTTGCGGGGCGGCTTCTTTGCCATGCAATGAACGCCAATCCGGCCAATATCAGCAGCGCGACAGGCGTTGCCCACAGCACCAGATTGCGGATCGAAAGTCGCGGCTTCAACAGGACAAACTCACCGTAGCGTGACACTAGGTAATCCAGCACCTGCTCATCGCTGTCACCAGCCACCAGCCGTTCGCGAACCAGAACCCGCAGGTCACGGGCGAGCGACGCATCCGAGTCGTCAATCGACTGGTTCTGGCAGACCATGCATCGCAACTCGGCCGAGAGCGCCCTGGCGCGAGATTCCAGAGCGGGATTGTCCAGCACCTCGTCAGGCTGCACTGCAAATGCGGGAACAGCCAGAAGGATCAGGAAAACGATGGCAAGGAGCCTACGCATTTGCCGATGCCACCTTGATCTTGTTGCGGGACGGTTTGGGTGCCCCGACGCGCAACCTACGATCGGACAGGGATACAATACCGCCGAATGCCATGACCATGGCGCCGAGCCAGATGAGCGTCACAAACGGCTTCCACCATATCCGGGCAGTTACCGAACCATCCTTGGCAACTTCACCCAGCGACACGTAAAGCTGCGAGAACCAGTAGGTTTCAATGGCGGCCTCAGTGGTTGGCATTCTGCGCGTCGTATATACGCGCTTGGCCGGCATCAGCCGATGCTCG
>JAGRLM010000172.1 GCA_020441795.1 Nitratireductor sp. | reverse complement strand
GGCCCGGCTGCCCGCCTCGCCCAGGATTGCATCCGCAAGGTCGAGGTCCTCGAATATCCCGAGCTTGGCATGGAAGCGATCTGGAAGATTGAGGTCGAGGACTTCCCCGCTTTCATCGTGATCGATGACAAGGGCAATGATTTCTTCAAGGAATTGAATCTGGGATAGCTACTCAATAACTGCAATCAATCTTTGCCTGTGCCCGTGAAATCACCTTGTCCACTTGCTCGGGCTTGTTGCTCTCCGACATCAGCAGCACTTCGCGCACCTGCTGTGGTGAAGCGCCAAAACCAAGCAAGGTCCCCGCGACCATTTTGGCATAGGCGCCGAATACCGCCACCTTTTCGGCTTTTGCCAGCGCGATGAACCGCTTGGCACCATTCCCCGGCACTTCCCCGCGCAGGGCCATCTGGCACAACCCGCCAAGGCCTGCCAGGAAGGGATGCTGCCATGACTGGTCCCTTTTCCGCTTGTTGTTGCGGGCGAGCATCCTGTCGGCATCTTCAATCAGCCAGAACAATTGATCCGCACCCTGCTCGCCAAAGTCGGCGAGCCGCTTCAACGCCGAATAGCCATGGGTTCGCAAGACTTCATTCCTGGCAAGGCGCACCAGACCATCGAAATGTCTTTGCGCAATTGCCCCTTGCGGCAATGCAGCAATTGCGCGCGAAATCTGGTCAACCTGCGGAAACTGCGAGGAAATGTAACCTTGCGGCTTCGTGCTGCCCGGCACAGCATCGAGCCTTGCTTCCAGCCGTTGGAACAGGAGGTCGGCAAATTCCTGCTGCCTGTTTCTGTCCGCCTTTGGCAGGTTATCTACCATTCGTGAGACGGGATAGCTGACCGGAATAGCCATGTTTGAAAGGATCTTGCCGCCCAACTCCATTTGGCGTTCATCAACTGGCTTGCGATATTCGATATTGGCGAAAAAGCGCTCGACCAGGGCAATCTGTGCCGAAGTCGGCTCCTTTGCAGTGGCAAGGATTTCATCAAGCTGATTGAGCTCGTCCGATGGCGAGATCGTGTTCCTGACCGCGAGTTTCAGCCCAAGCCTGTCCTCGACAAAAGATGCAAGTGAAATGCCCGATGAATACCGCTTGGCACCGCCACGATATTCCGTCCTGCGCGCCAGCGATGGATAGAGCTTCATGCCACCGCCATCAAACATTCCGGGCACGACCAGATACCACAATTTTCGGGTCGAGGTGCTGGTCTTCCTGTATACCGGAACAAACCCGCCATCTTTGCGAACAAGCAGGGTCAGGCGGGTTCCAGAGACTGTGTCGGCAAGTGGGTCGAGGCCGGCTCTTGCAGATTTTCCCCTGCTTGTGACCGCCCCCAGCATCAGGACGGCATCAGCCCGCGAAAATGGCACCGTGTCGCTGACCAGGCAATTGCCTGCTGCAGACTTGGCCACTATCAGGTCATCAAGGCTGCGGCCCTTCATCCCCTCGTCATCCTTCGCCAGACCCAGGGAATCGCCCGAAATGAGGCCATCGGGCGCCTTGCAACTGGCTTGTCGCACGAAGCGGTACCTCTGGCCGGTTTGCGGCAATTTCGCTTCGTCGAACGGCTCAGCTTCTCGCCACATGATGAATTCATCAACCTGTCCATTGAGAAGCAGTCGCTTGCATAGCTCGTCACATTGCCCGCCCGTGTAGTATCCCCTTGCCGCAACCACTGCGAGGCTTCTTACCTTCGGGTTCCCGGTGGCATCGTCAATGTCCTGGGCAATCAGTGCATCAGCCTTCTTGTCGAGCCGTGAGTTCACCAGCACCGGCGGCACTGCAAGGATCACCAGCGCAAGGCCAAGCGCCATGCCGCCATGAACCACGCTGCCCGGCTTTGCGAAAAGCAGGAAGATCAGCCGCGACAGGAAGTAGATTACAAAGAGGCCGGGCAATGCGGCGATCAGCAGGGCGATCGGAATGCCAATGACCGAAATCATGCCAATTACAATCAGTATACTTCCGATTTCGCTGAGCGAAACCAAAGCAACCAAGCCAAACAGGAATGTTTTCCAACCCATTACGCCACGATTCCGAATATCCGGCCCGAATTTCTGCGTGTGAATGTTACAATCGAAAAGATAACATTTGCTTAGGCGCACGGCCGGTGGACTGCCACCAAATAGCATTCCAGAACCGTGATTCCACCTTGACCTTACAGTTGCAGGACCCTTTAGCCTCCCTTCCCTGGTAAACCGGAATTGGAGGGATTCGAAAATGAGCAACAGTTTGCGGGTCATTGTCGTGGCGATGGTGGCGGTCTTGGCAGCTGGCGCTTTCTGGATTTCGCGGCCTTCGCCAGTCGCCGTGCAACCGGCTGCACAATCCGCGAGTGCCGAGACAATCGCGGTTGCCATGCCGGAGCTGAGCGCCGCGGAAAAATCCGGGCAAGTCAGGTATTCAATGCTCTGCGCGCAGTGCCACGGTGCAAATGCTGGCGGAACAATGCAAGGCCCTCCCCTGATCCACAAGATTTACGAACCCTCGCATCACGGCGACATGGCTTTCCTGCTGGCAGCGCAAAATGGCGTTCGTGCGCATCACTGGAATTTTGGCGACATGCCTGCTGTCGAGGGCTCCAATGATGAAATGGTCGCGGAAATCGTCACATTCATCAGGGCGGTGCAGCGCGCCAACGGGATACAATAAGAGCCGGAAAACCCGATCCATATACGCCAACCCATTGACGACCGCGCTGCCGGGACATAGGTTCCGCTCATGACCGATATTTCCGCGCAACATATCGCTTCTCCGGAAGCCAAACCTGCCATGATAGATCCGTTTGGCCGCATGGTGTCCTATCTGCGCGTCTCGGTGACCGACCGTTGCGATTTCCGCTGCACCTATTGCATGGCGGAGGACATGACTTTTCTTCCCAAGAAGGACTTGCTGACGCTCGAAGAACTTGATCGCCTTTGTTCAGCATTCATTGCCAAGGGTGTGCGCAAACTGCGACTGACGGGCGGTGAGCCACTGGTACGGCGCAACATCATGCATCTGGTCAGGAGCCTGTCACGCCATCTCGAAAACGGTGCGCTGGAGGAACTGACGCTGACAACCAACGGCTCGCAATTGAGCCGGTTCGCGCACGAACTCGCCGATGCCGGCGTAAAGCGCATCAATGTCTCGCTGGATACACTGGACGAGGCGAAATTCGCAGAAATCACCCGCTGGGGCCGCTTGTCTCAGGTGATGGCAGGCCTTGAAGCCGCCGAAAAAGCCGGCCTGAAGATCAAGATCAATGCGGTTGCGCTCAAGGATTTCAATGAGCACGAAATCGAAACGCTGATGACCTGGGCACATGGCCGTGGCTATGACCTGACCCTGATTGAAACCATGCCATTGGGTGAAATCAGCGAAGACCGAACCGACCAGTATTTGCCGCTATCCCTGGTCCGCCAGCGCCTTGAGGAAAAATACTCGCTTGAGCCAATCCCCTACAAGACCGGCGGTCCGGCGCGCTATGTCGAGGTCAGTGAGACCGGCGGACGTATCGGCTTCATCACGCCAATGACCCATAATTTCTGTGAAAGCTGCAACCGCGTCCGCATAACCTGCACCGGAACGCTTTTCATGTGCCTTGGCCAGGAAGATGCTGCAGATTTGCGCGCGCCCTTGCGGGCCTCCGAGGGCGATGAATTGCTCTCGCAGGCTATTGACGAAGCAATTACCCGCAAGCCAAAGGGCCATGATTTTGTCATTGGTCGTAATTCTGCGCCTTCCGTATCCCGCCATATGTCGACGACCGGTGGCTGATAACGGCTTTTGACCGAAACTGGCGCTATCCAGTTGCGGTTTTTCATAATATCGCTGCCAATTGGAATCACAGCGGAAATCTCACATGCAAAACCACGGCACCAACGCCAGCCCGGCGGAAAATCTGCGGGGGGCTGCCTTCATGACCATTGGAATGTTCGCCTTCACGGTCAATGATCTGGCCATGAAGTCGTTTACCGGCCAGTTGAACCTGGGTCAGGTGGTGTTCATTCGCGGCGCAATTGCGACCATTCTCGTCTATTTTCTGGCCCTGAAAATGGGGCAGATGCGCCCGATAAAGCTGGCATTCAGGCCGCTGCTCTTCATCCGCGCGGCGGGCGAGGCATCTGCTACCTACCTGTTCGTGACCGCGCTGTTCCACATTCCCATCGCCAATGTCTCGGCCATCATGCAGGCGCTCCCACTGGCGCTGACATTCTTTGCAGCGTTTCTGTTCGGAGAGAAAGTCGGCTGGCGCAGATATACCGCGGTCATCGTTGGCCTTTGCGGCGTGTTGCTGATTGTCAGGCCAGGCCTGCAAGGCTTTGACATTTATTCGCTTTACGTGCTGGGAGCAGTAGTTGGCTGTGTTGTTCGCGACCTTGCAACGCGTCGCCTCGCCTCTGATATTCCAGCCCTTTTCATTACCTTTGTCACCGCAATCCTAGTCGCCACCATGGGCGGCGTGATTGCACTTGCCGAGGAATGGAAGCCCGTCGCCTTCCATCATGTCGCCTTGATGGGCGCGACATCGTCTTTCCTGCTGGCAGGCTATTTCTTTACCGTCACATCCATGCGTACAGGCGATATAGGTTTCGTTTCACCGTTCCGCTATACGGTCCTGGTCTTCTCCGTCATCGGCGGCATGCTGATCTATTCGGAATTTCCCGACATCTACACGATCATCGGATCGCTGGTCGTGGTTGCCACCGGCATCTATACGCTGTATCGCGAGAGGGTGGTCCATCGCCAGCGCATTACCCCTGCCCCGGTAAGAACCTGACATCACGCTGAAACCATGCAAAAAGGGCTTTGCTCAACCCGATGAGTCATCAGAGGTTTCTCGACAGAAACACCCATCCGCATATCATCACACTGGTCATGGCCACCGCTTTCGGCGCACTCGCCATGAACCTGTTCCTGCCGGCCTTGCCAAGCATGGCGCGCTATTTCAACGCGCCATATTCGACCGCTCAATATGCAGTGTCGCTATATCTGGCCGCTACCGCCGTAATGCAGCTTGGCATCGGTCCGTTGTCGGACCGGTTTGGCCGTCGACCGCTGATGGCCGCGTGCCTCGCAATCTCCCTGCTGGCAACACTTGCCGGAATTTACGCGACCACGATCGAGCTGTTCCTTGCCGCACGCGTAATCCAGGGCACAGCCATTGCCGGCATGGTGATCGGACGCGCTGCCATTCGCGATGTCGTCGATACCGACCAGGCCGCCAGCAAGATCGGCTATGTCACCATGGGCATGTCACTTGCCCCCATGGTGGGACCCGTCATCGGCGGCCTGCTCGATGAACAATTCGGCTGGCAATCCACCTTCTGGCTGCTGTTCGGTTTTGGTCTTGTCGCCTTCCTGCTGGTCTGGTTCGACATGGGTGAAACCAATTCCAACCTGTCCAGCAGCTTCACCCAGCAGTTTCGCAGTTGGCCCGACCTGCTGCGCTCGCGCCGCTTCTGGGGTTATTCGCTTACCTCCGCCTTCGGCTCCGGCACCTTCTACGCCTTTCTGGGCGGCGGACCGTTTCTGGCGACCGACTTCTATGAACTGACGCCCTCGCAATACGGCCTGCATTTCGCCTTCGTGTCACTGGGCTATATTACCGGGAATTTCATTTCCGGAAGATTTTCCGCCCGCACCGGCATCAACCGCATGGCATTGACAGGTGGCATCGTCATCGCGCTCGGCATGGCGCTGGCGATATCGCTTCAACATGCAGGCTTCAGCCACCCGCTCGCCTTTTTCATGCCAATCACCATGGTTGGCCTAGGCAATGGCATTACGCTACCCAATGCGAATGCGGGCATTGTCAGCGTCCGTCCGCATCTTGCAGGAGCGGCTTCCGGCCTCGGCGGCTTCCTTCAGGTCAGTGGCGGCGCCATCCTGGCAGTGCTGGCAGGCAAGGTTCTGTCGCATGGCTCGGGCCCATTGCCGCTCTTGTATGTCATGATAACTTCGGCGGTATTGTCCATTGTCACCATCACTTTCGTAATACAGGTTGCCAGAAGCGAGGCCGCAAAACAGGCAGGTAACTCCCCAGCCCAATAGGCTCAACAGGCCCAACAGGAAACAAGTCTTGACCCGCGAATTCATGATCCGGCCGGACCCTTCGGCACCCAATCTCTCCACTGCCGTCACCGGCAGGGACCAGGACGGGAATCCGGTCGAGACACGCGTCGTTACTGAAAAGCCGCTCACCCTCTTCCTGAACCGTCAGGAAATCGTCACCATGATGACGATAGGCGACCACCCTGACCTGCTGGCGGTTGGCTATTTGCTGAACCAGAACATGTTGAAGCGCGGTGACACTATATCCGCTATCGACCATGATGAGGATCTCGGCGTCATTGTGGTTCGAACCCCGGCCGAAACCAATTACGAGGCAAAGCTGCAAAAGAAGGTTCGCACATCCGGCTGCGCCCAGGGCACTGTGTTTGGCGATGTCATCGACAGTTTCGAAGGCGTGAAACTCGCTTCCAATTCAAGACTGAAGACATCCTGGCTCTACGCATTGACAAGGAAGATCAACACCGCGCCGAGCCTCTATCTGGAGGCGGGAGCCATTCACGGCTGCGTCCTGTGCGAAGAAGACCGCCCGCTTGTATATATGGAAGATGTTGGCCGCCATAATGCCGTCGACAAGGTGGCAGGCTGGATGTTCCGTGAAAACGAACCGGCAGACAACAAGATCTTCTATACCACCGGTCGCCTCACCTCCGAGATGGTCATCAAGACAGTGATGATGGGTATACCCATTCTGGTTTCACGCTCCGGCTTCACCGCATGGGGCGTTGAATTGGCCAGAAAATCCGGCTTGACGCTGATCGGTCGGGCCCGCGGCAAGCGGTTCATCGTCCTTTCAGGCGAGGAACGCATCGAATTCGATGCCGACACCGGCTACGAGCCCGACGAAGACCACAAGCATCGCCGCAAGGGATCGCGCGATGATTGAGCGCGATGATATCGCAGGGGTCATTCTTGCCGGTGGTTTGTCACGGCGCATGGGCGGACCGGAAAAAAGCCTTCTCGAACTCGCTGGCAAACCGCTTGTCGCCCATGTGCGCGACAGACTGGCAAGCCAGACCGGGCGGATCGTACTCAATGCCAATGGCGACCCCGCAAGATTTTCCTTGCTGAACCTGCCAATTCAGGCAGACACGATTGCGGGCTTTGCCGGGCCGCTTGCAGGAATTCTCGCCGGCATGCGATGGGTGCGATCAAACCTGCCAGGCGCAAGATACATTGTCTCGGTTGCTGCCGACACGCCGTTTTTCCCCGGTGATCTCATCACGCAATTCATCGCCCATCACGACGGCAGCGATACGATGATTGCGCTCGCCACCTCCAGCGGCAATCGCCATCCGGTCTTTGGCCTCTGGCCGGTCGCTCTGGCGGATGCCCTTGAGGATTTTCTGGTTACCGGCGACAATGGCAAGGTCATGCTGTTTGTAAGGCGATATGGTTTGGTCGAGGTCGACTTCCCGATGAGCAGGAAGGGCAGCGACCCGTTTTTCAACATCAATACGCCCGAGGAACTGGCGCTGGCTCACGCAATGCTGGAGGACGCAGAAATTGGCTGAACCGCATGTTGTTTTCGGTGTGACCGGCTGGAAGAATTCCGGCAAGACCACGCTCCTGGCAAACCTGGTCAGCGAATTGTCGTCGCGCGGATTGACCGTCTCGACGATCAAGCACGCCCATCACAG
>JAGRLM010000171.1:11681-13534 GCA_020441795.1 Nitratireductor sp. | reverse complement strand
TTTCGTCACGCGGGGTCACTGCCGCAACGGAATCGATTACCAGCACGTCGATCGCTCCGGAGCGCACCAGCGTATCGGCAATATCCAGCGCCTGCTCACTCGTGTCGGGCTGCGAAATCAGCAGGTCCTCGAGATTGACACCCAGCTTGCGGGCATAGATCGGGTCAAGCGCATGTTCGGCATCGACAAAAGCACAAATGCCGCCCTTCTTCTGCGCTTCGGCAATCGTATGCAGCGCCATGGTGGTCTTGCCGGAACTTTCCGGACCATAGATCTCGATGATGCGGCCCTTGGGAAGACCACCAACCCCCAGCGCGATATCAAGTCCGAGCGAGCCGGTGGAAATGGTTTCAATCTCCACCACCTGCTCGTTCTTGCCGAGCTTCATGATGGACCCCTTGCCGAAAGCCCGTTCAATCTGACTCAACGCCGCGTCGAGTGCCTTGCCCTTGTCCACCGTGCTATCCTCTACGAGACGAAGTGAATTCTGTGCCATGCTTTATCATCCTTCCCCGCCGCATCCAATGGGCGCAAATTCCGCAGGTTGGCCTCTGCCGCCAGATCAACCCATGCTTGATATGTATCTGTTTTGTTCTCTTTTGTAAAGTGCCATAATATGACGTATAAACAAAGAGATAGCATATATCGTTCATTTCTTGTTCTTTTTGTGTTCGATTGCAGCCTTAACGCGATTGATAAAATCCTATGATCACGCCAGAAGTCATGAAGCCTCGCGAATCGGAGTGAACTCATGAAACCGTTCCAGTCTGCCTGTTTTGTCACCGGCGCACATATGGATATTGCAGCGCGCCTGTTCGACTTCCCGGTTTACGGCTCGTCCAATCCCGGCAGGCTGGTCCGCCAGCCCGGCGGTGCAGGTCTCAATGCTGCAAGCGTTGCTGCCTCCCTCGGCCTGTCTTCGAGCCTGGCAGGGCCGGTTGGTGACGACGCGCATGGACAGGAAATCCGCAATGCGGCAGCTGAACGCGCAATAGCCGACAGACTGGTCACGCTTGCCGGTGAGCCTAGCGGTTCTTATACTGCAGTCATGGCGCCTGACGGCGAAATGGTCATCGGCATTGCCGATTTGGCCATTTATGAAAGCGTCGATGCGGACTGGCTATTGGAAAATTGTGCGGATGCGCTTTCCTCTGCGTCACTGTGGTTCCTCTCGACCAATCTTGGCAAACAGACCTTGGCTGATCTTGCGGCACAGGCTGGAGGCAGGTTGCTCGCTGCAGCCACCATTTCTCCGGCAAAGGCGGTTCGCCTGCTGCCATGCCTTGCAGAGCTCGACCTGATCTTCACCAATGTGAAGGAAGCGAGGGCGCTTGTCGCAGCCTCGCAAACGGGGCTGTCCGATGCTGATGCGCCAATGCTTGCCCGCGCCATCGCGGCAAGCGGTGTCAAAGCCGGGGTCATCACGCAGGGCGGAAAAGAAGCAATCTTCTGGCAGCACGGCAAGTTCGGCTCCATCCAGCCGCCCAGGCTCGATCATGTCACCGATGTCAATGGCGCTGGCGACGCGCTGGCAGGTGCAGTTCTTGCCGGGCTTGCACTGGGTCGTTCACTGGCCGATGCCCTGCCCCCGGCCATCATTGCCGCGCAGCTTACGCTCGCCTCGCCATTGCCGTTCATCGAGGGGCTCGACCAGGCGACGCTTGACAGGCTTGCGGCCGGCATCAAAGCAGTACAGATTGACAGCCAAACCCGCTAAGGACCGTTTTTCCCATGCTCGCCCCATCGCTATCGGATTACCTCGAATTCACGCCCGAGATCAGGGGCGCGCTGGTGGCGGGCCTGCCGGTCGTGGCACTTGAATCGACCATCATCACCCATGGCATGCCCTATCC
>JAGRLM010000171.1:11044-11652 GCA_020441795.1 Nitratireductor sp. | reverse complement strand
GTGGAAGCCGAAGTGCGCGCCACAGGCAGCATTCCCGCAACAATTGCGGTGGTGGATGGCAAAATCAGCATTGGCCTTTCCCGCGAAAGGCTGGAGGTGTTGGCACGCACCGAAAAGGTAATGAAGCTTTCCCGCGCCGATCTGGCATTTGCACTTTCAACGGCGCGTCCGGGATCAACCACCGTCGCGGCCACCATGATGGCAGCAAGCCTTGCCGGCATCGAGGTCTTTGCCACCGGCGGTATTGGTGGCGTGCATCGCGGTGCAGAGACGAGTTTTGACATTTCCGCCGACCTCATTGAACTTGGTCGAACCAGTGTCATCACGGTATGCGCGGGCGCCAAAGCAATTCTCGACATTCCCAAGACGCTGGAAGTCCTGGAAACACAGGGCGTTCCCGTCATAGGCTATGCGACAAGCGAACTGCCAGCATTCTGGTCTCGCGAAAGCGGCATTGCGGCACCCCTGCGGCTGGATAGCGCCCCGGAAATTGCTGCGCTTTGGCGCACGAGAAAGGCGATAGGCCAGTCGGGAGGCATGCTGATTGCCAATCCGGTGCCGGAAGCCGACGAGATTCCTTCTGTTGAAATGAGAAAGCATATCGAAGC
>JAGRLM010000171.1:10144-10929 GCA_020441795.1 Nitratireductor sp. | reverse complement strand
GCGCTGATCCGCAACAATGCCCGGCTGGCGGGGGAAATTGCGGCAGCGCTGGTAGAGTAATCCAGCGCTGCCTTTCATCTGACCTGAAGGTTGGTTCAGCCCGGCAAGGTACCAAAACCGGGCTTGCCAAAGACATTGCCGGTCGCAGCCGATTTCCATCCACCCTTGGCCGTTCCTGCAGCAAGATGGCGTGAGGTAGCCGCATCCGCGTGCAGGCTGCCCTGTGGCACCCTTGTAGCATGCAAGGCGGAAACGACCGCAGTTCCCGCTGTTGCAGCAATGGCGGAAACGCCGAGGCCCGCGGCAAACTTGCGACGTGTGATAGTGGTCTTCATGATGGTTTTCCTTTTGTCAGATCGTTCACGCTGCGCGCATCGTGCCAGCTAGCCTGGTTCCGCAATGCGGGCAGGACGCGGTCATGGCAATGCGTGCCTTGAGTTCAGGCGCAATTTCAGGATCACCGGCAATTCCTGCCAGCACCTGACCAGCTTCTGCGTGTATCTCGATGCATGGATTTGCGGCAACTCGTCCAGACGCAGCCTCGGCTGCGGTCGCCAGCGGTAGCGAAGACGCAATCGAAGCCACAGCGCTACCGGCTGCCGTGGCTGCAATCAGCCGTCGGCGCGTAAGCCCCGATCTGGTGTTGGTGTCGGCACATGAAACGACAGTTGAAGGTTCTCCAAGAGAAAAAGGCATGATGCCCTCCCATCCAATCCGGCCATTTCTTCGAGAAACGGACCGGTGCGACCGAACAAGCTCATTGCGCCCGAGGCCGGTCGCAACCA
>JAGRLM010000171.1:0-10010 GCA_020441795.1 Nitratireductor sp. | reverse complement strand
AACGCAGCATTCAACGCGTCGACGATCTGGCTCGGCCCGGTGGACCCAAGCGGCACCGAGACATCGAATACCTGCGATCGCACCACCTTGCCGGTACGGTCCGATACCAGTTTCACCGAGAGCGATACCATGGCATCGCGCGAACCCGCGCCGACATTGGCCTGGAAGGCGCGAATATCCGTGACGATCTGATAATCGATGACCAGCCCCTCGCCCGGCTTCGATACGGCGCGAACGCGACCGGTATTCTCGAATGCTTCGACAAGCCGCGCCTGCACCACCTTTGGCAGCCGATCGGACCATTGGGATTTCGCCAGATATTCGATTTCGGTTGGCGAGGCCTTGACCACGATATTCTGCGAATCGAGAGACTTCAGGGCCGAAGGTTCCAAGATCAGGATCTGCGCCCGCGTTGAGCCGCGAATATTCTCGATATTGGTCGGGGCTGTCAGGTCAAACGTGTCTGGCGGCACGCCGCCCGCCTGGCAGGCAGCAAGCAGCAACGCTCCCGAAACCAGAATCGACTGGCAAATCGCCCTGAAGCGCGTGTACCCGATCATCGTCACCGGTGAACTCATCGTCTTGGCCGCCCGTTAAACTGCTTCACCTCTTCGCCGCCAAACAGCAGGCGCTGCGGATTGTCTTCCAGACCTGAAATCACCCGGTCTATGCGACCGACAGAACGCCGTGTGTCCTGCACCAGGGTCCGTACATCATCAAGGCCTCGATTGGAAAATTTCGACAAGCCGGAGGAAATTTCGTTGGCGCGCGCCGTCAACGTCCTGGCCAGTTCGCGATAATCGGCAAGTGTCTGGCGCACTTCCTCCATCACACCCGTGCCGTCACCCTTGGATAATAAACCGTCCAGTCCGGTCAAAACGCCGTCCACCTTGCCCGATGCCTTGTTGAGGGTAGCAACCAGTTCCTTGGTATCGGTGACAATCGCATCAATGTCTTCCTTGCGTCTGGCAAAGGCATCAGTCACCGTATTGGCATTGGCAATAACGGATTTGGCGTTTTCGGAGGCCTCTGACACATTGTCGACGATCTTGCCGATCTTCTCGGCATCGGCCGCTGCCAGCAGCTTGTCGACACTGGCAAGGCTGGTATTGATGCTGGCGGAGAACGCCTTCAGGTCGACCATCGCGGTCTTTGCGCTCGCAACCAGCTCCTTCACGTCGCTGCCGGAACCTTTCAACTGCGAAGTGAACTCCTCTATATTGTCGACCGAGCTGCGCACCTTGTCGGGGTCCACCGATTTCACAATATTCTCGATACCGGCAATCGATCCATCCAGCTTTGCCGACAGCGTTTCGAGGCTTTCGGCGGCCTTAGATACACCGACAAGAAACTTGTCCACGCCTTCGGCGTTCTTTGCCAGCGAATCGGAAAAGGTCTTCACATTGGCGACTGTCTGCGAGATCGGTTCGCGATTGTCATTGATGAAGGATTCAACCGACGTCATCATTGTATTGGCACGGCCCGCCACTTCGCGAACCGTTTCGAGAATGTCGTTCACTGCCGAGGGCTGGGCGGAAATCACCGGAATGGTGGAGCTTTCCTTTTGCAGCAGCAAGGGTGAGGCAGGTGAGCCGCCCTTGAGCGAAATATAGGCCACCCCGGTCAGGCCCTGGCTGCCAATCGTTGCATAGGTATCGTCGCGGATTGGCGTATCTGCCTTGACCTGGGTAACGGCATAGACAATGCGCGGATCATTGGCGTCGAAAAGAACGCGCGACACCTTGCCGACCTTGATACCGTTGAAAAGGACGTCTGACCCGTCGCCAAGGCCGGTGACGGAACCTTCGATCTTTACGTTCAGGGGCACCAGATTGGTGGTTTCATCCAGCCGCGACACCCAGTAGATGAAAGCGAAGGCGGCAGCCAGAACGAATAGGGTGAAAATGCCCACCGTCACATAATTGGCGCGGGTTTCCATCTCGTTCGTACCATTTCCCTGTTCTGGCGCAGCGCGGCCATTCAGCCGCCGGAATGTCCAACAGCAAGCCGCAACGCACGCTTGCCCTTGAAGTAGGACTGCACCCATTCATTATCCGATGCAAGCATCGCGGCAATGTTTCCGTCCACCAGAACCCTTTTTTCTCCCAATACGGCAATACGGTCACAGGCAGAATACAGGCTGTCGAGGTCATGCGTGACCATATAGACAGTGAAACCAAGGGTGTCGCGCAGCGTTACAATCAATTCGTCAAACTCCGCAGCGCCAATGGGATCGAGACCCGAAGTCGGCTCATCGAGGAACAGCAGTTCCGGATCGAGCGCCAAAGCACGTGCCAGTGCGGCGCGCTTGATCATGCCGCCCGACAATTGCGAAGGCATCTTGTGCGCGGCTTCCTGTGGCAGTCCGACAAGCCCGATCTTGAGACGCGCCGCCTCTTCCATCAATTGCGGGTCAAGCGACAGGTATTCACGCATCGGCACCAGGATGTTTTCCAGCACGGTAAGCGCCGAAAAAAGCGCGCCATGCTGAAACATCACACCCATTCGCTGGTCAATCGCCATGCGATGCATGTCATCGGTTTCGTCATAATCGGTCCCGAATATCTCGATCTTGCCCGCTTGCCGACGGTTGAGGCCGAGGATGGTTCGCATCAGTACTGACTTGCCGGCACCCGACGCCCCGACAAAGCCGAGGATTTCCCCGCGCCAGACATCGAGATCGAGATTTTCCAGGATCGTCGGCCCGCCGAAACTGACGGTGATCCCGCGAACCCGCAAGACCGCATCGCGGGTCATGTCGGCTGAAGCAATCGGGTTCAGGGTCATATTTTCCACGCCAGCTTCCTGTTTCAATAATCAATCTGGGCGTAGAAAACGGCGAAAAAGCCATCCACTACAATCACGAAGAAGATTGCCTTAACCACAGCTGCCGTTACCCTACGGCCAAGGCTCTCGGCACTGCCTTCAACCTTCATCCCCTCGACTGCAGCCATGGTTCCGATGATCAGCGCCATGAATGGTGCCTTGATAAGCCCGGCAAAAACCGTCGACAGATCGATAGCTGCCCGCAACTTGATGATGAACGCATCAAAGGAAATGTCGGAGTAGAAGCGCAGCACGACCGCCGCGCCGAACAATGCCGCCATATTGGCAATGAATGTCAGCAGCGGCAGCACGAAAGTGAGCGCCACCAGTCGCGGAAAGATCAGCACTCCCACAGGGTTGAGACCGATGACCTGCAAAGCGTCGATTTCCTCGCGCATTTTCATCGAACCGATTTCTGCAGTCATGGCGCTACCCGTGCGCCCGGCAATCATGATGGCCGTCAGCAACACACCGACTTCGCGCAGCAACAATATCCCGACGAAATCCACTGTCAGGAATTCTGCCCCGAAATAGCGCAGCGACCAGGCACCCTGCTGCGCGATGATGGCGCCGATCAGGAAGGACATCAGCGCGATGATCGGCACCGCCCGCAAGCCCATGCGATCCATGTGGTTGATGATCGATACCGGACGCACGCTGCCCGATTTTCCAGCTTTCATCTGCGGTCCGCGGATCGCAGCACCGATCATGTTGAATGAAAGAACTGCATCCCGGCGCATCGAATAGACAACGCGCCCAAGCATTTCCAACATGCGCACGAGTCCCGTATTCTTGTATTCAAGCGGTACTGCGGTGATGTCCTCGCCGGCCACCGCTTCGATCAGGCGGGCTGAAAGGCCGCCCTTGAGCCCGCTGACCCTGACCTTGCCACCCGCCTGGCGCCAGCTCCTCGAAAGCCGGGTGAATATCCAGGCTCCGAAGGTATCAATCCGGCCAATTCCGGAAAGATCAAGCATCAGATCCGAGCCTTGTGCCTTGCTGGCAATGTCACGAAGCTGTCGGTCCACCGGCCCCACATCAGCGGCAACCCAATTGCCGAATGCTGCAATCTTGAACGCACCATTATCCTGGCTGACCGAAACCCGCGCAGCATCGCGTGCATCGTTCTCCATCGCCTGGGATACGGCTTCACCCGTCATCAAACCGCCTGTCACTGCCTGGCCAAACCGGGAACGGATTACCGCCCCCGTGGTTGGTACTGTTGCCGACCATCTTCAGTCGGCTTCTACCACGCCTTGTTTGTTTCTGCAGCTTTGCGTTTGGGTAATTCTGTGGCACTTATCGCAACATCACGGGAAAACCACCATCCATGTCCGCAAAACTTCATTTCAGAACCGAGTCCTGGCCGATTGCCGGCAGTTTCACCATATCTCGCGGGGCCAAGACCAGTGCTGACGTCATCGTTTGCCGAATCGAGCGCAACGGCGTTTCGGGTTTCGGCGAATGCGTTCCCTATGCGCGATATGGCGAGACCATCGAAAGCGTCAACGAACAGCTCGTCGCGCACGCCCACATTATCGAGGACGGCGGCGACCGCAATGACCTGCGAACAAAAATGCCCGCAGGTGCCGCAAGGAATGCCATTGACTGTGCGATGTGGGACCTCGAAGCCAAGGAAAACGGTGTCGAGGCGCATCGCCTGGTATGCAGGCATCCGCCCCGCCCCATCCCGACTGCCATGACCATCAGCCTCGACAAGCCGGAGGAAATGGCGGCCAATGCCCGCCTGCATGCGCATCGTCCCTTGCTGAAGGTCAAGTTGGGCGGCGATGGCGACGAGGATCGTATTCTGGCGGTTACGGCATCTGCCCCGGAAGCACGTATCATACTGGATGCCAATGAAAGCTGGCGCGAGGACAATATCCACGAGCTGATGATGGTAGCCGCCCAGGCCCGCATCGCGCTGATCGAGCAGCCCCTGCCCGCCGGCAAGGACGAAATCCTGTCGCGAATCCCGCATCCCGTGCCAATTTGCGCTGATGAGAGCGTGCATGTGACGGAAGACCTGCACAAGCTCTCGGCGCGCTATGATGCCGTCAACATCAAGCTCGACAAGGCGGGAGGCCTGACCGAGGCCATGCACATGCTCGCAACCGCGCATGAACTTGGATATTCGGTCATGGTCGGCTGCATGGTCGCCACTTCGCTATCCATGGCTCCCGCCGTGTTGCTGGCGCAACAGGCAGAATTCGCCGATCTTGACGGGCCATTGATTCTGGCCAGGGACCGCCCGCATGGGCTTTCCTATTCGACGTCTCTCGTTTCGCCACCTTCCAGCAGGCTCTGGGGATAACTCCCGGCGACAATGGCAAGCAGGATGAGCGCCAGCACACTCATCGCCGCCATCGCCAGAAAGGCGGCAACTCCAAAGGCGGCATAAAGCGGGCCGGATAACAGAACCGCAACCGCCATTACTGCGCCACCCAGCACGAAGGCAATTCCCTGCGCGGCACCCATGCGCTCGTCCGGAATTTCTGCAGCCAGAAAATGCATCGTGCCAAGATGCACCGCTCCAAAACTCAATCCGTGCAGCATCTGCAGGAAGACATATCCCGCAAGCGGCGGCTCCAGCGGAATCAATCCCCAGCGCATCATTGAGCCAAACGCGCCAATCACGACAAGGTTTAAGGGCGAGACCTTGCGAAAGACCGTGGCAGCAAAATGAAACAGCAAGATCTCCACCATTACACCAATGGCCCAAAGCAGGCCGATCAGGGTTCCGGAATATCCGATTGAGCCCCAATGGATCGATCCGAAGCCGTAAATCATGGCGTGGCTAGCCTGCAGCAGGCCTGAAGCCAGCATGACAAGCGTGAAGCGTGGAAGACGCAGCAGGCTCGCCGAACCCGGGCCGATGCCATGAACCTGCCTGCGAGGCCTGCCGATTCTCGGCAATAGCGGCGAAAGGGCAGCCCCTGCAAACGCGCTTGCAATCATCACCCAAAGCACGGTTTCAGCGTCATAGCCCGCCAGCACCGCGCCGCCACCCAGATTGGCAAGAATGAAGACCAGCGACCCCCAGAGCCGTATGCGGCCATAACTGGCACCATATCGGCGGACGCCCGACAATGTGAGCGAATCCATCACCGGCGTCAGCGGATTGGTGGCAATGGAAAGCGCGAGCGCAACAGCCAGAATGGCCCAGAAACCGCTGACAAACGGAAACAGCGAGACAATGATTGCAGCGGTGCAAAACAGGAATATCAGGACATTGGCACGGTCAGATGCCCTGTCTGCGAAGGCCGTGATCTGTCCCGAAGTGGCGATACGCGCAACCAGCGGCGCTGCCAATACCAGCGAAATGGATGTGGCATCCAGTCCCCGCGAACTGAGCCAAAGGGGAAAGAATGGAAGGTAAATCCCGACAAAGAAGAAAAGTGCCGAATAAAGCAGGGCAATTCGTGCACCGAAAAAGGCCGGAGCAGTTTCCCCGCCCGATTGGCCCAGCTGGCTCACGCAGTGCCACCAAGAACGCGCGCAAACAGGTCCGGATCAACATTGCCGCCAGACAGGATTGCGACAACGGTCTTGCCCGCAAATTCCCGACCGTTGGCAAGGGCAGTAGCAAGTGCTACCGAACCGCCCGGCTCGCCAACACATTTGAATTCATTGAACGCAATCCGCATGGCGTGGAATGCCTCGGCGTCGCTGACCGCATATCCCTGGCCAAGAAGGGCGGAATTGATCGCAAACGAGATTTCGCCCGGAGAAGGGGTGAGGATTGCATCGCAGGCAGAACCGGACGCCTTGGCATTCGCCAGCCGCCTGCCCACTTCGAGCGAGCGGCGATAATCGTCAAAACCGACAGGCTCGCAACTGTGAATGGCCGCGCCTGCAAAGCTGGCGTGAATGGCAAGTGCCACCCCGGCCGTAAGTCCGCCTCCGCCGGTGCAGACAAGCACATGGTCGGGACTTATGCCCGAAAGTTCAAGGTCCTGCGCAATCTCCAGACCACATGTACCCTGCCCTGCAATCACCAGCGGATTGTCATAGGGATGAACAAACGTGGCGCCATCACGCGCACAGATATCATTTGCAATGGCGTCGCGATCCTCATTTTCCCGATCATACAAGACGACATCAGCGCCGGAACGCCGCGTCCGCTCGACCTTGATCGCTGGCGCATCGCTCGGCATCACGATTGTTGCCTTCATCGACAGGATGCGCGCCGCCTCTGCAACGCCTTGGGCATGGTTGCCCGAAGAGCAGGCAACAACACCAGACGCTCGCCGCGCTTCCTCGATACACGAAAGCGCGTTGTAAGCGCCGCGAAACTTGAAAGAGCCCGTGCGCTGCAGGTTTTCCGGCTTGAGGAAGAGACGAAACCCAAGCTGCTCGTCAAGTACGGGCACGTTCAGTAGCGGCGTACGCACCGCCTTGCCGGCAAGCCTGCCTGCCGCAGCCACAACATCATCAAGCGTCGGTATGATCATGACCGGAGTTCTCCATGCAATTCATGTCGAGATCAATCGGCCATTTCAGGCAGAGGCGCAAGACCGGGAGGCAGCACCGACAAGAGAAGATCGGGTTTCACACCGCTTTGACGGCAGCCGCCTTCGCGCGGGATGCGTTCATTCCCGCCTCGATGAAAATGCGCCCACATTCATCCCATGTGTATTTCGCCGCATGCGCAAGCGCCGCTTCGCGCGGAATATCAAGTGCTGCAAGCGCAGCCTTTCGCAGGTCATCATCCAGGACACCTGCCCCACTGCCGTCAATCACGTCAAGCGGTCCGGGCACTGGATAAGCAGCAACCGGCAATCCGCAAGCCAGCGCCTCAAGCAGAACATTGCCGAAAGTGTCGGTCAGGCTGGGAAACACGAAGACATCCGCAAGGCAATAGGCCTGGGCCAGTTCCTCGCCCACAAGCGTTCCCAGAAACAGCACATCGGGATAGCTGCGCTCCAGTTGCGCCCGCGCTGGCCCGTCGCCGACAATCACCTTTTGCCCCGGCAATTCCAGACCAAGAAATGCCTCCAGGTTTTTCTCCACCGACACCCTGCCGACATTGAGGAAAACCGGCCCGGAAAGACCGAATTTGGCTCGCATGTCAACATTGGGCCTCGGGAAAAACAGCTGATGGTCAACGCCCCGCGTCCACATGACGATGTTGTTGAACCCATGTGAAACGAGGTCATCGGCAATGGTTCTCGTAGCAACCAGGCATCCATTGCCCGCATTGTGAAACCGCCGCAGCCAGGCATAAGTCCATTTCAGGGGCACTGGCAGCCTTGCATGCAGATATTCCGGAAATCGCGTGTGATAGCTGGTGGTGAAAGGTAATCCCAATTTCAGGCATGCAGCGCGCGCCGCGATGCCCAATGGCCCTTCCGTGGCAATATGCACATGGGCAGGGGTCAGCGCCGCGATCCGTTTGCGGATGGTGCGTTTGAGAACCAGCGAAAGCCTGATCTCGGGATAGGTTGGCATTGGCAATGTATGAAAGTCGTTGGGTGTGATGAGTTCGACCAGATGGCCTGCGCTCAACAATTCCTCGACCACATGTTCAAGGGTTCGCACCACGCCATTGACCTGCGGGCTCCAGGCATCCGTGACAATCAGTGTCTTCATCGATCAGGCAGCCTTTGCCGCTTGCGACTGCGTATCCTGGGAAGGCTCGCCCGCCTTCTCTCCCAATCGCCGCTTGCGCATCTCCTCTGCCCAGTCAATCAGCGAAAGCGTGCCGTCATGGTCTTCCACAATGGCCGTGCAGCTTTCCACCCAATCACCGGTATTGATATATTGAACGCCTTCGCGCTTGCCGATGGCAGCATGATGAATATGACCGCAAACAACGCCATCCGCACCACATTTCGCGGCCTCGTTGGCCAGGGCCTTCTCGAATTCACCGATGAAATTGACGGCATTCTTGACCTTGAGCTTGGCCCATTTCGAAAGCGACCAGTAGGGAAAACCAAGAGCCCGGCGGGCGCGGTTGACCCAGGTATTCGTCCACAAGGCAAGGTCATAGGCCCAGTCGCCCAGATGCGCGAGCCAGCGGGCATGGCGCACCACGACATCGAACTGGTCACCATGGATTACCAGCAATTTGCGACCCGTCGCAGTCTCGTGGATATCCCGATCAAGAACCTCAACGCCGCCGAAATGCGAGCCGAGATAGTTGCGCAGGAACTCGTCGTGATTTCCGGGAATGTAGATGACGCGGGCTCCCTTGCGCGACTTGCGCAGCAGTTTCTGCACTACGTCATTATGGGCCTGGGGCCAGAACCAAGATCGCTTCAAGCGCCAGCCATCGACAATGTCACCGACGAGATAGACGGTCTCGGCATCGTGCTCGCGCAGGAAATCGAGCAGCATTGCCGCCTGGCATCCACTCGATCCCAAATGGATATCGGAGATGAAAATCGTGCGATAAAGTCTGGCGTTCATGTCGCATCTTCCGCTAGCTGGACATAATCCGACGGACATAGCCCGATTCCCATAACAAGCTTGTGACGCGTGCGGGTTCGGAGCATACAGGGGTGAACAAGGTCCGGCTGCGAAGAGTTTGACGATATCGATTTGGGAGGAAATTTCATGGATCTGGGGATAGCGGGAAAGAAGGCAATCATCTGCGCGTCAAGTCGCGGACTGGGCAAGGGCTGCGCAATTCACCTGGCACAGGCAGGCTGTGAGGTTGTCATCAATGGCCGCAACCATGACGTAACTCATGCCACGGCAGACGAGATTGCAAAGGCAGGTGCCAGCAGGGTAACAGCCGTTGTCGCGGATGTTTCCACACATGAGGGACAGGCGGCACTTCTGGAGGCCTGTCCTGCGCCAGACATTCTGGTCAACAACAATGGCGGCCCACCCCGCCGCGACTTTCGCGAATTGTCCCGCGAGGACATTCTTGCCGGCGTCACCCAGAACATGGTCACACCCCTCGAACTGATCCAGAAGGTGATCGACGGGATGGCCGAACGGGGTTTCGGCCGGATCGTCAACATCACATCTTCGTCGGTCTATAATCCAATTGCCGGGCTTGATCTTTCATCGGGCGCGCGTGCCGGACTGACCTCGTTTCTTGCAGGCGTCGCGCGGGGCGTGGCAAACCGCAATGTCACCATCAACAACATCCTGCCGGGCAAGATGGATACGGATCGCCTGCGCGGCGGCTTTGCCTTCATGGCAGATCGCCTTGGCATTTCGCAGGAAGAAGC
>JAGRLM010000170.1:15994-21907 GCA_020441795.1 Nitratireductor sp. | reverse complement strand
AGGAGTTCGTGCAGCGACCAGGTCTCCGTCAGCGGCTCGATAAAATAGGAATAAAGCGTCTGTACGGGGTCCTTGGCCAGTGCCATGAAGACGATGGCGTGAAGCAGAATGGTCAGTGCCAGCGCGATCACCGGCGAGAGATAGGCAAACAGCCGCGATGGCATCTGGCGGCGGGAGACTTCAATGCGCATGATTGGCTTCTCCCGGCTCAGTCTCGTGCGGGTCGCGCTCGGTATGGGCTCCGCCCATCAGCAGGCCGATCCTCTCCCGTGTCACATTGCCAGCCCTGCCTGCCTCGGCAATGGTGCCGTCATGCATGACGAGGATGCGGTCAGCCACTTCGAAAATCTCGTCGAGGTCCTGCGAGATCATCAGTACGGCGGAACCGGAAGCCGCCAGATCGATCAATGCCTGGCGGATGCGGCTGGCGGCCCCTGCATCGACGCCCCAGGTTGGCTGGTTGACCACCAGGATAGAGGGTTGCCGGTCGAGTTCGCGGCCCATGATGAATTTCTGCAGATTGCCACCGGATAGCGAGCCTGCCGCGGGATTTTCCGTGCTTTTGCGAACATCCATGACCTCACAGACGCGTTTCGTTGCCCGCAGCGCCACATCTTCGCGCAACACGCCAATCTTGCCGAACCGCAGGAACGCCGCCTTGTCAGAACTGTGCCGCGACAAAACCATGTTCTCTGACAGCGACATCAGTGGGACAGCACCATGTCCAAGGCGCTCCTCCGGCACATAGGCTGCTCCCATGCGGCGGCGCTCATTGATCCCCAGATGCGCAACCGGCTGGTCGCCATGGCGGATGCTGTCGCGGTCGACAAGCGTTTCCTCGCCGGAGACCATCTTGAAAAACTCGCTCTGGCCATTGCCTGCAACTCCGGCAATTCCAACGATTTCGCCTGCATGGACCTTGAGCCGCACATCTTTGAGTGCGATAGGAAAGGGCGAAGCTGCAGGCAGGTTGGCGTTGCGCACTTCAAGCAACACTTCGCCCAACTTGCTGCTATGTTCCCGTTTCACCCCTGCGACATCCGAGCCAACCATCAGATTCGCAAGCGAAGCTGCCGTTTCCTTGCGCGGATCGCATTCGCCCACGACCTTGCCGTGCCGCAGTATTGTCGAGTGGTCGCAAAGCCGCTTCACCTCATCAAGGCGGTGGCTGATATAGAGGATCGATGTTCCTTCCGACTTCAACCGCTCCAGGGTGACGAACAGATTGTCCGCCTCTTGCGGGGTCAGAACCGAAGTCGGTTCGTCCAAAATGATCAGCGCCGGTTCCTGCAACAGGCAGCGCACGATTTCGACACGTTGGCGCTCACCCACTGACAGATCGCCGATCATCGAATGTGGATTGAGCGGCAGGCCATAATTGGCGGAGAGTTCCCTCGCCCGCTCGGCGATATCGCCCTTGGCGAATTGCGGATCGAGCGACAGCACGATGTTGTCAGCGACAGAAAGCGAATCAAACAGCGAGAAATGCTGGAACACCATGCCGATACCGGTGCGCCTGGCAGCGGATGGACTGGCAATCGAAACCGGCTTGCCACGCCAGATGATCTGGCCAGAATCGGGCTGCAACGAACCATAGAGCATTTTCACGAGGGTTGATTTGCCTGCCCCATTTTCACCGAGAAGGGCATGAATTTCGCCCTCCCCGACATTCAGGCTGACATTGTCATTGGCCTTCAAGGCACCAAAGGTCTTGGTGATGTTGCGAACTTCCAGCATGGGAAGCCCTTCGGCTTCGCCCGCCCCACCTTGCTGTTTCGCCACCATGATCACCGTTATTGTTATTGCTGCCCGTTTTTTCAATTCACCAATGAGAACGGCTTTTTAGCAAAAATCCAGTCCAATCTTTTGCCAAATGCACAAAAAAGCAGCAAAACTCCTTCTTGGGCCTGCCCGCTCGACACTCAGCGCAATTTTCCCAGCAACTGCAGGATGAAGCCGATCGAGAAAAGGTAAAGTCCTGTCCCGGTGATTACCACGTCTACCCAATGTGGCGCGTCAAGCCCGTGATAAAGCGCAAGCAAGCCACCCGCCGCCCATATCGCGAAGACGCCGAGCGTGAGTTCCCGCAAAATCTTTACGCGCACCGGATGTACGAAAATCACGGGAACGAAGGTCAGCACGGCTGCAATACAGACAAAGACGAACGACAAGATTTCCGACGGCGAAACTATGAACAGCGTAAAGACCACCATGTTCCAGCACACGGGAAATCCCTTGAAGCCGTAATCCTCGGTCTTCATTCGGGTATCTGCATAATAGATCGCGCTGGTAATGACGATAATGGCAGCGGCGGTGAACGAGAAATATTTCCCCATCAATCCGCTTTGATACAGGATGAAAGCCGGGATCATCACATAGGTCACATAGTCGATGACAGCATCCAGCATGTCACCGGACCAGAACGGCCACCATTTCTTGACTTCAAGCTTGCGCGCCAGCGGCCCATCGATTCCATCAACGGCGAGCGCCACACCGAGCCACAGGAATGCCTTGGTGAAATCCTTCTCGGCAGTTGCGACGATCGACAGAAACGCGAAAAATGCGCCCGAAGCAGTCAGGATATGTACGCTGAATGCCCACAGCGCATTCTTGGATATTCCGAACAACTGCCAGCTTCCTCCCCAAAAACAGCCCCGTATTCAACCATGGACTGCCTTTTTGGCACTTGGATGGCGCCAATACAAGCCGGGTTGCAGGTCTGGGGAAAACACTGCACGGCAATTCACAGTTGAACCATACCTGTGACTTTCACTGGTGACTATACGCCAATTAGCCTGACAGGCACTTGTTGCCGCAGGGCCTTTCCCTATTCGATGGCTGGCATTAGGTTTGAACCAACAGACTGACGGAGAACTGATCATGCCCGACACCACGATAGCAGTCGCCGGAAGCGGTCTTGCCGGCCTGACGGCAGCACTCGCAACAGCGAGGCTGGGTTTTGACGTCGTGGTGCTTGCGCCGAACCAAACCCGGCAAGACAAGCGGACTACTGCCATGCTGGCCGGCTCGGTTGATTTTCTCAGGCAGCTTGGCGTTTGGGATGAGGTCGAACCAATGGCTTCTGCGCTCTCGACCATGCGTATCATCGATGCAACCAATCGGCTCATCCGCGCGCCCCAGGTGGATTTCCGCTCCTCAGAGATCGACCTTCCGGCCTTCGGTTACAATATCGCCAATTCCGCAATGACCGATGCCCTGCGCAAGGCCTGCATCGGGACAGGGAGGGTGAGTTTCATCAATGCCAGCGCAATCGGTGCCACTTTCCATCCCGACCATGTGACGATTGCCTGTGACAATGGCGAAGAGCTTGATGTCAGCTTTGCCATAGGAGCCGATGGCAGAAACTCCGTTTTTCGCCAATCCGCTGCAATTGATGTAAGGGAATGGACATATCCGCAAACGGCTATTGTATGTGATTTTGAACACACGCTCGATCACCACGACACCAGCACCGAATTTCATACGCCAACCGGGCCATTCACGGTCGTACCACTCGGCAAGTTGCGCTCAAGCCTTGTCTGGGTGGAAAAGCCTGAATTTGCCGAGCGCATTTGCGCCACCCCACTGGAAACACTCAACCGCATGGTTGAAGACCGCATGCAGTCGCTGCTTGGAAAAGTGAAAATCACCTCTCCGGTGCAGACCTGGCCACTGTCAGGGATGACAGCGCGCCGCTTTGGCAAGTCGCGGCTTGCCCTGGCGGGTGAGGCTGCCCATGTAGTTCCGCCAATCGGGGCGCAGGGTTTCAATCTCGGCATTCGCGACATCGAATTGCTGGTGGAACTGATGGAAAAGAGCAATGGCGCATTTTCAGCGCTTGGCGAGACCTTCCACCGCCGCCGTTCGGCAGATATCGCGATGCGAACTGCCTCGATCGATCTGTTCAACCGTTCGCTGCTGTCGGACTTCATACCGGTGCAGCTCGTTCGCAGCCTTGGACTATACACCATGGGAGCCGTGTCACCGCTTCGCAGGCTGATCATGCGCGAGGGCGTTACCCCGGGACTTGCCTTCCAGCACGCGACGCGCCGCCTGCGCCAGGCAATGCCCGGCACTCAGCCGGAAAGGAATGCGGCGAGATAGCCAGCCTTGGCAAGGTAGATGTAAGCGGTAACGGTAAACACCGACAGGACTGTACTCACCACCACGGCGCTGGAAGCGCGCTCCTGCCAGACACCATATTGCTGGGCAATCACAAAGACATTGGTCGCGCTCGGCAAGGCCGCCAGCAATACCGCAACCTCGATCCAGACCGCAGGAACGCCATGTGTTGCCTGCGACACGATTACCAGCAGCAATAGCGGATGCAGGATCAGCTTGATCGGCAGGAGATAGGCAAGCTCCGGCGGAATACGCTTGAGAGGCCGAAGTGCAGCAGTCACCCCCATGGCAAACAGCGCGCAAGGCGCAGCGCCCGAAGACAGCACTTCCAGCAATTTTCCGATCGCTTCCGGCGGTTGCCAGTTGAAGATTGCCGCAGCCACCCCGACGATTGTTGCCAGGATGAAGGGGTGGGTGAAGATTTTCCGCAGGATATCCCGCAATAACTGCAATGCACCCGCCCGGCTATCGGAATGAAAGGCCATCAGGAATGGCGCCAGCGTGAAATGCAACGAATTGTCGAAACAGAAGATCAGCGCCACCGGCACACCGGCCTCGGGGCCAAAGGCTGCGATCGCCAGCGGAGGTCCCATATAGCCGATATTGCCGTATGCACCGGCAAATCCCTGAATGGTCGACTCGCCAACATTGCCGCCATTGCGAAACCCGGCCAGAAAGAACGTGACACAAAAAATCAGCAGGGTCGCAAATGTGGTGGCGGCAATGAAGCCGATATTGGCGAATTCCTCGAGTGGCGTTCGCGACAACAGTCGGAAAAACAGAGCCGGAAGCGCGACATAAACCACAAAGAAATTGAGCCAGGCCAAGCCTTCGAGCGGCAGTTTCACCAGCTTTCCGGCTATGAAACCCAGAAATACCAGACCGAAAAGCGGGATGACGAGATTGAGTACCTGGAGCATGAAACCTGTAGGAATATGGACACTTGCAGTCTGGCCGAATGGTGTCACGGCCATTGCTTCTACACATACCGTTGGCGTGGAAGCAAACTTGCGCTAGATTATGGACATGACAGACTTACACAGACTCGCGCCAGTGCGCATTGCCAAATATCATATCGGACAGGTAGTCAGGCACAGGATTTTTCCGTTCCGTGGCGTGATTTTTGACGTCGATCCGGAGTTCGGGAACACCGAGGAGTGGTATGCCTCCATACCCGAGGAGATCCGCCCGCGCCGTGACCAGCCATTTTATCACCTGTTTGCCGAAAACGAGGAAAGTGAATATGTGGCCTATGTCTCGGAGCAGAACCTGCTCGTCGACGACAATCCGGCTCCCATTCGCCACCCGCAGGTTGACGAGGTCTTTACCCGCAAACCCGACGGCACCTATGCCGCCAAGGCAGTGCACGCACATTGAAGCCTGCTGCTTTAGCGTACCAGCATTGCCCGTGACGATAATCCACCCATAACAAAAACGCCCGCATCTCTGCGGGCGTTCTTTTCGGATTCACGGTGCCGTTGGCACCTCAGATCAGTTGGCCGCCTTGGCCTTGTCCTGTTCTTCCTGAAGCTTCTTGCGCTGCTCTTCAGCCTTCTTGCGCAATTCTTCCTGCAACTCGCGCTGCTTGGCAACCAGCTCATCCTGCTTCAGCGGCGCGCCGTCATAGGCAGCGGAAAAACCGTTGAGGGTAACTTCAACCGGATTGGGCTTGTTCTGGAAATTCGATGATGTGATGGTCATCTTGCCACCGCTCTTCAGCAGGGCGACCAGATTGTCATCAAGCTGGACTTCCGCCATGCAGCTTTGCGGGAAGCAATAGACGTAAGGAAT
>JAGRLM010000170.1:8076-15850 GCA_020441795.1 Nitratireductor sp. | reverse complement strand
TTGCCGGCGACGGACTGGAACTGCACGTTGCAGATATCATTGTCTTCCTGCTTCGAGCAGACCTTGTACCAGCCATTGACCGGCGCTTGCTGCGCCTGGGCTTGAATCGGCAGGCCAGCCGCCATGACAGCAAGTGATCCGCCAAGCAAGGCTGACTTCAAAAACATATTCTTCATAAAAAACGCCCTTTGCGTTTCCGGAGTTGTGGTATTCGCGACTTCTGCGTGTCCCGGTAGTCTCACGCCAGCCAAATCCGTTGTCTATTTCGCGGTCCTGACCATACAGAATGGCTCCGTACCGGCGCCGGGTCCTTCGATACCACAATTGGGGCAGCAAAGTGGCCTTGTGCGCGTGCGGTTTCCCGCGCGGTCTCCATTGACACAGTTGCCACGGTTTTTCCACCCTTTGCAGTCTTAATTCCTGCCCGGTATTGCTGCACATGCGGCAAGGCGGGCGGATTGAAATGCAGCAATGGCTTTCCGCAGCCCGCCAATCCCGGCACAATGGGCGAGCGCGGCGGGGATTCGTCGCCAATATCAGGAAAGGTTGGAGCATGATCTGCAATATGATGACGCGATCAGGCATTTCATGGGCGGCCGGAGCAGCAATCGCGTTGATCGCGATCTTTGCAAGCAATTCAGCCAACGCGCAAGAAGGACCTGTTCACGGCATTTCCATGCATGGCACTCCTGCGCTGTCTGCAGATTTTGACCATTTCCCCTATGCCAATCCCGATGCTCCCAAGGGCGGATCCATCAGCCACGGGGTTGTGGGAACATTCGATTCGCTCAATCCGTTCATTCTCAAATCCATGCGCAACACCGCGCGGGGCATGTGGGATCCACAATTCGGCAAGTTCATTTTCGAATCGCTCATGACCCGAAGTGCCGACGAACCCTTCACCTTGTATGGATTGCTCGCCGAATCGGTCGAGATGCCGGAAGACCGCAGTTGGATGGAGTTTACCCTCAATCCGCTTGCCAAATGGTCCGACGGAATGCCGGTCACGCCAGAGGACGTCATCTTCACCTATGAAATCCTCACCGAAAAGGGCCGCCCCCCGTTCAATTCACGAATGAAGCGCATCGCGAAAATCGAAAAAACAGGAGATCGGAAGGTCAAGTTCACCTTCAACGAACAGTCGGACCGTGAATTTCCGCTGATCATCGCCGGCTTCACCCCTGTTTTGCCGAAGCACGCCACCAGGGTCGAGACATTCGATGAATCCACCCTGGAACCAATGGTCGGTAGTGGTCCCTATCTCATCGACAAGGTCGAGCCGGGTTCACGCATCACCTACAAGCGCCGCAGTGACTATTGGGGTGACGACCTGCCGGTCAATCGCGGCATCAACAATTTCGCCAATGTCAGCATCGAGTATTTCAAGTCTGCCCAGGCCCAGTTCGAGGCCTTCAAGAAGGGATTGTTCGACGTCTATCTCGAGGGCGACCCTTCCGCCTGGCAGCGCTCCTATGATTTCCCCGCCGTTGCCGAGGGCAAGGTCAGGAAAGAGACCTTCATCTCGCGGTCACCTGCTACCATGCAGGGCTTTGTCTTCAACACCCGCAGGCCGGTTTTTGCCAATCGCGATGTTCGCCGGGCGCTGTCGATGGTCTTCGATTTCGAATTCGTCAACAAGAACCTCTATTTCGGCGTCTACAAGCGCACCGCCAGTTTCTGGCAGGGTTCCGACCTTTCCGCCTTTGGCAAGCCTGCCGGCGCGCGCGAACGCGCTTTGCTGGCACCCTGGCCGGATGCCGTTCAGGCCGATGTGATGGACGGAACATGGAAACCGCCGGTCACCGATGGGTCCGGCCGCGACCGCAAGGTGCTGCGCGAAGCCTTCAACCTGCTTTCCAGTGCAGGATACAGGCGTGAGGGCGCGCAACTCGTCAACGCAAATGGCGAACAACTTGCCTTCGAGATACTGACCCGCAATCAGGGTGAGGAAAAACTCGCAATTGCCTGGAAGCGCACCCTGGAACTTCTTGGAATATCCGTTTCGCTTCGTACCGTTGACGATTCGCAATATCAGCAGCGGCTGCAAGCCTTCGAATATGATGTGATCATGGGGTATTACTCGGCTTCGCTGTCACCCGGCGTAGAACAGACGGGCCGCTGGGGGTCATCCAGCCGTGATGTGCCAGGCAGTTTCAACTATGCAGGTGTTGCTGACCCAGCGGTCGACGCGATGATCGACGCAATGCTGAACGCGAAATCACAAGAGGATTTTGACGCCTCGGTAAGGGCGCTGGATCGCGTCCTGATTTCCGGGCATTTTCTCGTTCCTCTCTATCATTTGAACGAGAATTGGGTGGCAAGTTGGAGCCATCTGGCCCATCCTGAGGTTACGCCGCTTTACGGAAACCAGCTTGTCACCTGGTGGGACCGCGAACCGGCCAACTGATCCCGCAAAGCCAGAAATGCCAGGAGCGTGCAATGGAAAACCCTGCCAGAACGATTGATATTGATGTCATATCCGATGTGATGTGCCCATGGTGCTATATCGGCAAGAAGAACCTTGAGGCAGCAGCAGGCGAACTCGGCGACATCACGCTCAACATTCACTGGCGGCCATACCAGCTGGACCCCACACTGCCGCCAGAGGGGAAGGATCGCCGCAAATATCTCGAGGACAAGTTCGGCGGGCCCGAAAAGGCGCGCGACATCTACAAGCGTGTCGAGGATGCCGGCAAGGCTGCCGGTATCGACTTCCGGTTCCAGGCAATCGAGGTATCACCCAATACGCTTGACGCGCACCGCCTTATTCGCTGGGCTGGTGGCCAGGGTTCGGACATCCAGTCGAAACTGGTTTCGCGCCTGTTCGAACTCTATTTCCTCGAAGGCGGCAATATTGGCGATCACGAGGTGCTGGCGCTCGCTGCAGAGAAGGCCGGCATGGATGGAGCATTGGTGCGCCGCCTTCTGGCCACTGACGCTGACCGGGACGCGGTAGAGGCAGAAATTCGCCAGGCGCAGTCCATGGGTGTAACCGGGGTTCCCTGCTTTATTGTAGACCGCAGATACGCGGTGATGGGCGCACAGCCAGCAAATGTTCTTGCCCAGGCCATTCGTCAGGCTGACGCAGAAAACCGCGAGGAAGCCGAATATTCGCAAACCTGACCGCTCAGGATTCCGTCTGTCACGCTGCTTGTGCCATCTGCGCCAGCTTCGTCATGATTACTGCGGCACCCTTGAGCCGCTTCTCCGCTGAATCCCAGTCGCGCTGCAACACAATTGACTGGTCCGGCCTTATCTTCGCAAGGCTCGATTGCTCGCCGATCCAGCCAATAAGTGCAGCTGGATTGGAGAATTGTTTTTCACGGAAAGTAATCACTGCACCTTTCGGCCCTGCATCCAGTTTCTCGACATTGGCTTTCAGGCACAACCCCTTGACGAAGACGATCTTCAGCAGGTGATGGACTTCCTCCGGCAGTGGTCCGAACCGGTCGATCAGTTCCGCACCGAATGCGTCGATGTCGGATGGCTCGCGCAGATCTGCCAGCCGCCGGTACAGACCCATGCGCAGTTGCAGATCCGGCACGAAACTTTCAGGGATGAGAACCGGAGTGCCAACATTGATTTGCGGCGACCAGTGACCACCGGAGATCTCTTCGCCACCATCCTTCAACTCGGCCACAGCCTCCTCCAGCATTTGCTGGTAGAGCTCGAAACCGACCTCGCGAATATGGCCGGACTGTTCCTCGCCAAGCAGATTGCCACCGCCGCGAATGTCAAGATCATGGCTTGCGAGTTCAAAGCCCGCACCAATGGTATCGAGCGATTGCAGCACTTTCAGCCGCCGCTCGGCATTGGCCGTCAGCAGGCGCCGCGTCGGAAGCGTGAAAATCGCATAGGCCCGTGTCTTGGAACGCCCCACCCTGCCCCGCAACTGGTAAAGCTGTGCCAGCCCGAACATGTCAGCACGGTGGATGATGAGCGTGTTTGCGGTGGGTATATCAAGACCGGATTCGACGATTGTCGTCGACAGCAGCACGTCATATTGCCCTTCGTAGAAGGCGTTCATGATGTCATCAAGTTCGCCAGGTGGCATCTGTCCATGCGCCACGGCGACTTTCAACTCGGGAACATAATTGTCGAGAAACTCCTTCTGCTCGCCAAGATCAGCAATGCGCGGGCAGACATAAAAACTCTGCCCGCCTCGATAACGCTCGCGTAACAGTGCCTCGCGCACGATCAGCGGATCAAAAGGCGAAATGAAGGTTCTGACGGCAAGCCGGTCGACGGGCGCAGTGGCAATCAGTGACAATTCGCGGACACCCGTCAGCGCAAGCTGCAAGGTGCGCGGTATCGGTGTTGCCGACAGGGTCAGCACATGCACATCGGATTTGAGTTCCTTCAGCTTTTCCTTGTGCTTGACCCCGAAGCGCTGCTCCTCGTCAATGACCAGCAGACCGAGCCGGTCGAAGCGGATCGAATCTGCCAAAAGCGCGTGGGTGCCAATTACGATATCGACGGTTCCATCCGCTATGCCCTTGCGGGTCTCGGCAAGTTCCTTGGCCGAAACCAGCCGCGAAGCATGACGCACATTGAGCGGCAAACCGCGAAACCGCTCGGCAAAGGTCTTGTAGTGCTGGCGCGCCAGAAGCGTAGTCGGAACAACGACGGCAACCTGTCGGCCACACATCGCGGCAACAAAGGCCGCACGCAGCGCCACCTCCGTCTTGCCAAATCCGACATCACCGCAGATCAGCCGGTCCATGGGTGTTCCAGCGGCAAGATCATCAAGAACCGATTCGATTGCCGATAGCTGGTCTTCGGTTTCGTCATAAGGAAACCGCGTCACGAATTCATCATAAAGGCCTTCGGGCGGCAACATTCGCTCGGCAGTGCGCAATGTGCGTTCCGCGGCAGTCTTGATCAATTGCCCGGCTATTTCCAGCAATCGCTTCTTGAGCTTGGCCTTTCGCGCCTGCCATGCAACACCGCCAAGCTTGTCGAGCTGCACTTCGGTGTCGCCCGAACCATATCGCGAAAGCAATTCGATGTTTTCAACCGGCAGATACAGCTTGTCATCACCGGCATAGCGAAGTTCCAGGCAGTCATGCGGCGCGCCCATGGCCTCGATGGTGCGAAGCCCGGCAAAGCGCGCGATCCCGTGCTCTGCGTGGACCACGATATCACCTTCGGAAAGTGCCGAAGCTTCCGCGATAAAGTCTGACGCCTTGCGCTTGCGGCCGGAGCGTCGAACCAGCCGGTCACCAAGAATGTCCTGCTCGGCTATGACGGCGAGGTCGCCAACCTCGAACCCTTCCTCGACCGGCAGCACGGCAAAGGCGGTTCTGCCCTTTTCAACGGCAACAAGGCCGTCAAAACGCTCGATGACGGCAACCCTGTCCATGTGGTGCTCGGCCAGCACCTGCTTCAACCGGTCTCGCGCGCCCTCGCTCCAACTGGCAATCATCACCTTCTTGCCGTTCTGGCGGCAATCGGAGGCATGATTGACCACCGCCTCGAAGACGTTGACGCCAGACGCCCGCTCTGCTGCGAAACTGCGGCCAGGCTTGCCCGCAAGATCAATGACCCGGGTTCCCGAATTTTCCGGCGGGAGGAATGGCGAAATTACCGTTGCCTGCAAGGCAGACAGTCTTTCACGCACCTCATCGGGCGTCATGTAAAGCGAATTCGGCGGCACCGGCTTGTAGGGCGCTCCGGCATCAAGGGCCGTATCGACGGCGTGCTGGCGCGCCTCATGGTAATCGCCAACCTGCTTGAACCGCTCGCCCACTGCGTCTGCGGTATGGTAGTCGACTGCAATGTGGAACCCGGCCACATAGTCGAATGTTGTATCGAGTTTCTCGAAGAACAGCGGCAGCCAGTGTTCGGTTCCGGCAAATTTCCGGCCTTCACTGACAGCCTGGTACAGCGCGTCGTCGCGGGTTGCTGCCCCAAACATCGAGATATAGCCGGTGCGGAAACGACTGATGGACGCCTCATCAAGCGTCAATTCGCTCATCGGCGCCAAGGACAATTCCTTCAACTGCCCGGTGGTGCGTTGTGATGCGGCATCGAAACTGCGGATCGATTCGAGCGTATCGCCAAAGAAATCAAGCCGCAGCGGCTCCGGGTCACCAGGCGCATAAAGATCGACAATACCGCCACGCACGGCAAATTCGCCACGTTCACGCACAGTGGACGTCCGCTCGAAACCGTTCCCCGATAGCCAGTGAGCCAGCTTGTCCATGTGGATGCGGTTGCCCGGAGCCAGATGCAGGGCCTGCGCTGCCATGAAATCACGCGGCGCGTTGCGTTGCATCAGCGCATTGGCAGTGGTCAGCAGGAGAAGTGGTTCATTGCCCTGCTGCTTGCCAGCCATTCCCGCCAGCCTGCCAAGTGTCGAAATTCGCCGGGCTATCACTTCTGAACTGGGCGAAACACGATCATAGGGAAGACAATCCCATGCGGGCAATTCCAGCGTTTCGAGCTTTGGCGCATAAAATGCGAGCGCCGACTGGATGGACGCCAGATGCTGGCCGTCACTTGCCGCATAGACCAGCCCGGCCTTGCCGGCCTTTGCCGCCGCCACTGCAATCTCGGCCAACACCTGCGCCTTGTAGCCTTCAGGAACACCGGCGAGCGTGACTGCCAGATCGCCATCCAGCACCGCTTCGGGTTTGAACAACGGCTTAGCCATTCCGGTTCTGTCGTCCTTCACGGTCACCGCGGTTCTCTGTGTCCACGCGTTGCTCCTGAAAATCCAGGATCATTTCGAACATGGAATTGCGAACCTCCGTTGGCACGGCTACTTCCCCGGTGAACCATGTCAGCAGGTCGCGATCCGATTCCTCAAGCAGTGCCTCGAACAGATCAAGCTCACCATCCGAAAGCCCGCCAATGCGCGCTTCGGCAAAACCGCCAAGCATGATATCCATTTCCTTGATGCCGCGATGATTGGCGCGATAAAGCATTTGCTTGCGCCTTGGATCAAGGTTTGCATTGTCACTGGCCATGGGTGAGAAACATTCCGGTTGGTTCAAACCGGCTGTATAGTGCGCCTTGCCGGATAGGAAAAGGCCGCAGGGCCAATTCAGCTTTCAAAACAATTCCGATTGCCACATCAGGAAGGCATTCCAGACACAATCATGCGACCGGACATTCTCAACCCGCTCTTTGCACCAGTCTCATCGCTCGAGGGCGTTGGTCCAAAGCTTGAAAAGTCGCTGACCAGATTGCTGGAAGGCTATGACGATGGTCAACCCGCCCGCATCGGGCGATTGCTTTTCCATTTGCCTTCGGGCGTCATCGACCGGCGGCGGCAGCCCGGGATAGCGGGTTCTCCTGAAGGTGTGATCGTCACCTTGAAAGTGCGCGTTGACAGGCATCAGCCACCACCTCGCGGCAACCGCCGGGTGCCATACCGTGTCTATGTGCATGATGATACCGGTGAAATGGCGCTGGTCTTCTTCAAGGCGCATGGCGATTGGCTCAACAAGTCGCTTCCAGTGGGGGAAATCCGTCATGTCAGCGGCCGCATGGAATGGTTCAATGGCAGGCCTTCCATGGTCCATCCCGACCACATTGTTGACGAGGCGGGCTTTGCCAGTCTTCCACTGGTCGAGCCGGTCTATCCGCTGACAGCAGGTGTTTCACTGAAGGTGATGGCAAAATCCGTCCGCACAGCACTCTCCCACTTGCCCGACCTGCCTGAATGGACAGAACCATCCCTGATGAAGCGCGAAGGCTGGCCGGATTTCCGCGCTGCACTGGAGCGGGTCCACAATCCACGCGACATGGTCGATCTTGATCCGCTGTC
>JAGRLM010000170.1:0-7932 GCA_020441795.1 Nitratireductor sp. | reverse complement strand
TCACGCAATCCCAGCGCATTGCGATTGCCGAAATTCTCGGTGATCTCAAAAGCCCGGATCGCATGTTGCGCCTGCTCCAGGGCGATGTCGGATCCGGCAAGACGATTGTCGCGCTGACCGCAATGGCAGCCACGGTGGAGGATGGTTCACAGGCTGCGATAATGGCTCCCACGGAAATCCTGGCACGCCAGCATTTTGCAACCATCGCGCCATTGTGCGAGGCAGCCGGCATAAGGGCTGCCATTTTGACAGGCCGCGACAAGGGCACTCATCGGCGCGAAATTCTGGAGGGCCTGGCAGATGGAAGCATCCAGATATTGATCGGCACCCACGCATTGTTTCAGGGCCCCGTCGATTTCCGTGATCTCGGCCTCGTGGTGATTGATGAGCAACATCGCTTCGGCGTGCATCAGCGCCTGGCATTATCGGGCAAGGGGCCGACAAGCGATGTGCTGGTGATGACCGCGACCCCCATTCCCCGCACACTGGTGCTGACCTATTTCGGTGACATGGACGTCTCGAAGCTGACCGGCAAACCTGCAGGACGCCAACCCATCAGGACAACGGCAACACCCATGGAGCGTCTGGATGACCTGATGGAGCGAACCGGAAAGGCATTGCTGGAAGGCCAGAAACTTTACTGGATTTGCCCCCTGGTCGAGGAAAGCGAAGAGCTTCCCGTCATGTCGGCCGAAGACCGGTATAATTCACTCGCATCGCGCTTCGGAAATTCTGTTGGCCTCGTGCATGGCCGCATGAGTTCGGCAGAAAAAGACGCCGCCATGGAAGCGTTTCGAACCGGCGAAACCCGCCTGCTGGTGGCGACCACAGTGATTGAGGTTGGCGTTGACGTGCCGGACGCGACCATCATGGTGATTGAACACGCTGAACGTTTTGGCCTCGCACAACTGCATCAGCTGCGCGGCCGCGTCGGCCGGGGCGACAAGCCCTCAAGCTGCATCCTGCTTTACAAGGCACCGCTTGGCGAGGTTGCGCGGCGCCGTATCGAAGTGATGCGTGAAACCGACGACGGGTTCAGGATTGCGGAGGAAGATCTGAAATTGCGCGGCGAAGGCGAGGTGCTGGGCACACGCCAGTCGGGAGCGCCGGGCTTCAATCTGGCGAGCGCCGAGGCCCATGCCGACATTCTGGAAATCGCCCGCGACGAAGCCCGCATGTCCATTGCGACCGACCCCGACCTCGAAACCCCAATAGGTCAGGCGCGGCGCCTGCTGCTCTATCTGTTTGGGCAGGACCAGGCGATCCGCCTGATCCGCGCCGGGTGAAATTCACGGAACCAGCATCACCTTGCCGGTATTGGCTTTGGCAAGTTCTTCCGCAAGACGCTTGTGCGCATCACGAAGCGGTACCGTGGCGCGGACATCGGTTGACCATTTCCCCGAGGCAAACATTTCCTGCACCTTGCGCCCAGCCTCCATCACCGTCTGTGGCGGGGAATGGCGCAGCCATTTGGTCAGCCAGAATCCACGAATTTGCTTGTCGAGAAAGATGAATTGCCCCGGCTGCGTGAGAACAGGCAATTCCGGTGACAATTTGCCATAAATCACCCATTGCGCCCTGCCCGGCATTGCAGAAAAGATGTCGCTCGACACCTGATCGGCAACTGCATCCAGGAAAACACGCGGCTTTTCCGCCTTGATGATGGCACCAATCTCCGCCTTGAAATCGGGAGCAGTCACATTGAGCACATGCGCCGCACCCAGTTCTTTGAGATGCGAAATCTGGTCGTCGCGGCGAACCAGCGAAATGGCATTGTAGCCCTCCTCCATGGCAAGACCAGCAATCAGTTTGCAAAGCTGGCTGGCTGCTGCCGACATGATGAAGGATTTTGATTCTGCCTGTTTCACTTCGGAAAACATGGCAATGGCTGTCAGCGGATTGACAAACAGCGCAGCTGCATCGCGGTCGGCGACGGCATCATGGACCGGGACGCAACTGGTTGCATCCGTCAAGACATATTCAGCCCACGCTCCAGAAGAGGTTGCGACGAACCCGACCCGTTTTCCCATCAGCTTTTCCGCGCCTGTTCCTGCGGCAACGACCATACCGCAGCCTTCAAACCCTGCCGGGGAACCCTTGATTCTCGGAATGCCATATTCACCCTTGATGAAATGCAGATCAGACGGGTTGATCGTGGCCTGGATGAGTTTCACCAGAACCTGACCGGTGCCCGGTTGCGGAACGGGAATCGTCTCCGCCTTCAGCCACGTATCAAGATTTTCAATTGCCGGACCTTCGGAGGTGCCGGAAAATCCGCCCTCGCGCAGCGTCAGGGCGAACATGGTTTCAGCAACAGACATTGAATTTCCTTATGGTTTCAGCACTACCTTGCCGGTCGCTTTGCGATCGTGGATGAAGGCAAGCGCTTCGCCCGCCTTGGCAAGTGGATATACGGCTTCTACATGCGGCTTGACCTTGCCGTCCATGTACCAGCCCATCAATTCGGCCATGTTGGCAGCATAGACCTGCGGCTCCTGAGCTGTAAACGACCCCCAGAAAACGCCTACAACCGAATATCCCTTCACGAGTGCCAGATTGACCGGGAATTGCGGAATACGACCGGATGCGAAGCCGATCACCAGCAATCGCCCCTTCCATGCCATCGCACGCGAAAACGCATCAAAGACATCGCCGCCGACAACATCAAACACCACGTCAGCTCCCTTGCCGCCCGTGGCCTCTTTCAGCTTGTCCTTGAGGTCTTCATAACCGAGTGCCACGTCAGCACCATTTTCGAGCGCCAGTTGACGCTTTTCCTCGCTTGACGCGACCGCAAACACCTTCGCGCCCATGACCTTGCCAATCTGGACGGCAGCCAGTCCGGTAAGACCTGCAGCACCCGTGACCACCAGCGTTTCGCCCGGTTGCAGGTTGGCCCGCTGCTTCAGGGCATGATGGGACGTTCCATAGCCGCACATCAGCGCGGTAACCGCTCCGCCATCAATACCGGATGGCACAGGCATGGCTGAATTCTGGTGAACCTTGACCTCTTCCGCATAGGCACCCAGCATGGAAACAGAGCCGATCCGGTCACCCTTCTTGAACTTCGTCACCTCGCTGCCGGTGGCAATCACCTCGCCCACCACCTCCATTCCCGGAACGAATGGCACTGGCGGCTTGGACTGATACAAGCCCTGCACCAGCAGTCCATCGGGATAATTCACGCCAATGGCCTCGGCGCGCACAACGATTTCCTTCGGGCCGGGCTTGGGACTTTCCATTTCGCCATATTCAAGCGCTGAAATGGGACCGTATTCACGGCAGATAATTGCTTTCATCGATTGGTTCTCTCTCGATTGTCCACCGGTTACAGCTTGGCCTGGGTGTAATTCTTCAATTCCCAGCGCGCGATCTGGCGGCGATGAACAGCATCAGGACCGTCAGCCAGACGCAGGGTGCGCACATGCTTCCACGAATTGGCGAGGTGGAAATCCTGGGAAATCCCGCCTGCCCCGTGCATTTGCACTGCCTCATCAATCACCTTGAGGGCCATAAGAGGGGCCACGACCTTGATCTGCGATATCCAGGGTGCTGCAGCTCTTGCATCGCCCTGGTCCATGTACCACGCCGCCTTGAGGCAAAGCAGCCGTGCCATTTCGATCTCCATGCGGCAATTGGCAATGATATCGAAATTCGCCCCCAATTGCGCCAGCGGCTTGCCGAATGCTTCGCGGCGAACCGATCTCTGGCACATGGATTCCAGCGCCCGTTCAGCCTGTCCGATTGCTCGCATGCAGTGATGGATACGGCCAGGCCCGAGCCTGCCTTGTGATATCTCGAAACCTGCGCCTTCGCGAACCAGCAGGTTTGAGGCGGGAACGCGAACATCGGTGAAACGAACATGCATGTGCCCATGCGGTGCATCGTCCATGCCATAGACCTGCATTGCGCGCAGGATTTCCACGCCTTTGGTACCAGCAGGAACAAGGATCATCGAATGCTGCTGGTGCTTGGGACGGTTGGCGTCAGGCGATGCGACCATCACGATGTAGATCGCGCAGCGCGGATCACCCGCGCCTGACGACCACCATTTTTCGCCATTCAAAACGTATTCGTCGCCATCGCGAACACAGGACATGGCAATATTGGTAGCATCCGAAGACGCAACATCGGGCTCTGTCATCAGGAAGGCGGACCTGATTTCGCCTTCAAGCAATGGCTTGAGCCATTTCTGCTTGTGCTCCTCGCTGCCATAGCGCTCCAGAACCTCCATATTGCCGGTGTCGGGTGCCGAGCAGTTGAATACTTCCGCGGCCAGATGCGACTTGCCCATCTCTTCCGCGAGATAGGCATATTCGACCGTCGTCAACCCGTATCCACTCGTGGAATCAGTCAGCCAGAAATTCCACAGCCCCCGCTCCTTTGCGAGTTTCTTCAACCCTTCGAGGATTTCGGTCTGGCGCGGCGTGTAGCTCCAACGGTCGCCCTTTTCGACTTCGGCGAGGAATTCCTCATCCAGTGGCATGATGTCATCACGCACCATGGCCGCCACCTTTTCATGGATGGGTTTCAGCCGTTCTGACATTCCAAGCGCCATTTCGCCGGACGGTGCGGTGCGATTCATCTTTTCCTCCAGGGTTTGTTCGGCAATCCATGCCGCAGCGGTCTTTGGTAGTACAGTTCGGAGTTCGGGGGAATCCGAAAATTTGCCCTTTACGTAACCGTAAAAATCAGACCCTATTGCAGGCATGCATGTCAATATGAACCGGGGCGAACCGGGAAATTGCGGGAGGATAAATGTCAATATTCGAGGAACTCTTTTCACTGGCGGGCAAGACGGCGCTCGTTACGGGCGGTGCAACCGGTATTGGCAGGATGATTGCGACAGCGCTCGTCAGGGCCGGAGCAACGGTCATGATCGCTTCGCGCAAGGGCGAGGATTGCGCAGCCGTTGCTGCCGAATTGAATGGCATGGCTGCAGCGGAAGGCCGTGGCGGCAAGGCAATCGGGTTCGCGGGAAATGTCGCCACCGAGGAAGGTGTGAAGGCGCTCGTGGCAGAAGTCATGGCCCGCACAGACCACCTCAACATCCTGTTCAACAATGCAGGCGTCACCTGGGGGCAGCCCATGGAGGAATTTCCCTATGGCGCCTGGGCCAAGGTCATGGACGTCAATGTCACCGGCCTTTTCAACCTGACCCGCGACCTGCTGCCACTTCTGGAAAAAGCGGCGACACCGGCTGATCCGGCCCGCGTGGTCAATCTGGGATCGGTAATGGGAACGGCGGCACTTGGCGATGGCGCTTACTCCTACTCGGCGTCAAAGGCTGCCGTTCACCAACTGACCAGAATTCTGGCCAAGGAACTCGTTCACAAGAACATTACCTTCAACGCATTTGCGCCCGGGCCATTCCAGTCGCGCATGACGGCCTTCGCCACCGGTTCGGACGAAAAGGCGGAGCGCGTCGGCAAATCGGTACCACTCGGTCGCATCGGCTCGCCTTCCGACATCGCTGGTGCTGCACTTTATCTGTGTGGCAAGGGCGGTTCCTACATTACCGGCGCCATACTGCCGCTCGACGGTGGCATTCATGTCCAGACCGGCCACGAACTGTTCTCGGAAGACTGAAACCATGAGCAATATCGAAACCCGGCCTGCTTCAAGGACCGTGGACGAATTGTTGGCAGGCGCAGGTTCGATGACCGGCATTTCCGAATGGGTCGAGGTTACGCAGGCAATGATCGACCAGTTTGCCGATGCCACGCATGATCACCAGTTCATCCATGTCGACCCTGCACGCGCCAAGGCAGAAACCCCTTTTGGCGGCACGATTGCGCATGGCTTCCTGTCACTGTCGCTTCTTTCCGCATTGGCAATGAATGCCCTGCCACCGCTGAAAGGCGCCACGATGGGCATCAATTACGGGTTCGACAAGGTTCGCTTCATTTCGCCGGTGCGTTCGGCCGCCCGAATTCGCGGCCATTTCCGCCTGGCCGAATTCACGCAGCGCAAGCCTGGGGAATACATGTCGCGCTATGAAGTCAGTGTCGAAATCGAGGGGTCGGACAAGCCCGCGCTGGTGGCAGACTGGCTCGGGATTGCAATCATACCGCACAAAGATGGGGAAATATCTGCATGACGATCCGTTTTGATAACCGTGTCGCCATTGTCACGGGCGCAGGCAACGGCCTTGGCCGGGCCCATGCGCTGGAACTGGCGAAACGCGGCGCTAAAGTCGTTGTCAATGATTTCGGTGGAGCCAGGGACGGCTCTGGCGGATCGCAGACAGCTGCTGAGAAAGTGGTTGAGGAAATCACTACAAATGGCGGTGAGGCAATGGCAAATGCTGCCAATGTTGCCGACCATGCGCAATGTATTGCCATGGCTGAGGCAGCCCTTTCGCGCTGGGGACGCATCGATATCCTGATCAACAATGCCGGCATCCTGCGCGACAAGAGCTTTGCCAAGATGCCACCTGAAGACTGGCGCGCCGTCATTGACGTTCACCTCAATGGTTCAGCCAATTGCACCATGGCGGTCTGGAACGCCATGAAGGAGGGCAATTACGGTCGGATATTGTTGACAACGTCAACATCCGGTGTTTACGGCAATTTCGGCCAGTCCAATTACGGCGCCGCCAAAATGGGCCTTGTCGGTCTGATGAACACCTTGTGCATCGAGGGCGCCAAGAACAATATCCGCGTCAATTGCATTTCGCCAACGGCAGCTACCCGCATGACCGAGGACATCCTCACACCAGATATGCTTGCCGCACTCAACCCTGAATTCGTGACACCGGCCGCCGCCTTTCTGGTGAGCGAGGATGCACCAAACCGGACGGTGATGTTTGCCGGCGCGGGCAGCTATTCGGTCATGGAAATCCGCGAGAGCAAGGGCATGTACCTGCCCGCAGAAAACCGCAATGCGGATGCCATCGCGGCCAGTTACGCTGCAATTTCCGACATGCAATCAGCCGATACCTACACCGAAGGCCGCGAACATGTGACCAAGATCCTGACCAACGCGGCCAAAAACAAAGCGTAACTGCCGACCCAAGAGAGGATATTCCCATGCGTTCTGCCGTCATTCTTTCAACCGCCCGCACTCCGATTGGCAAGGCCTATCGAGGCGCCTTCAACGACACCCAGGCACAGGCGCTGGGTGGCCATGCCATTTCCCATGCAGTCGAGCGGGCCGGTGTTGACAAGGCCGAAATCGACGATGTGGTCATGGGTTCAGCGATCCAGCAGGGTTCCACCCACATGAACATGGCGCGCCAATGCGCGATGCGAGCCGGCCTGCCGACCTCGGTGCCCGGCATGAGCCTTGACCGGCAATGCGCTTCCGGCCTGATGGGCATTGCAACAGCCGCCAAGCAGATCATAGCCGATGGAATGACGGTCACGGTAGGCGGCGGGCTTGAATCCATCTCGCTCACCCAGAACGACAAGATGAACCTCTATCGCTCAGCCGATCCTTGGCTGAAGCAGCATTTGCCCTCGCTCTACATGTCGATGCTCGAAACTGCTGAAATCGTGGCCGAGCGCTACGGCATTTCCCGTGATGCCCAGGACGAGTATTCCTACCAGAGCCAGATGCGCACGGCCAAGGCGCAGGCCGAAGGTCGCCTCGATCGCGAGATCGTACCAATGGACGCGGTCATGAAGGTCCAGGACAGGGAAACCAAGGAAATCTCCGATGTTGCCATCCGTCTTGAAAAGGACGAAGGCAACAGGCCTTCGACGACGCTCGAGGGATTGCAGCAACTCGCTCCCGTATTCAAGTCCGGCCAGACTGTCACCGAAGGCAAATATATTACCGCAGGCAATGCGTCACAGCTTTCCGATGGCGCGTCAGCCTCGGTCCTGATGGAGGAGAAGGAAGCTGAAAAGCGCGGCCTCACACCACTCGGCATCTATCGTGGCATGGCGGTGGCGGGCTGCGACCCCGATGAGATGGGCATCGGCCCGG
>JAGRLM010000169.1 GCA_020441795.1 Nitratireductor sp. | reverse complement strand
CAGTTCGGTCGCTATGTCTATGCCATTGGCGGCAATCCGGAAGCAGCGGAACTTGCCGGTATCAATACCAAGTGGATGATCGTCAAGGTGTTCGCCCTGATGGGTGCCCTGGTGGGGATTTCGGCGGTCATTTCTTCGTCCCGCCTCAATGCGGCGACCAATGCGCTTGGCCTTTCAAACGAGCTCTATGTCATCGCGGCAACGGTGATTGGTGGCACATCGCTGGCTGGCGGCGTCGGCACAATCTACGGTGCAATGATTGGTGCATTGATGATGCAGTCGATCATTTCGGGAATGTCGCTGCTCAACCTTGCTGCCGCCTATCAGAACATCGTTGTCGGTGCGGTTCTGGTGACTGCGGTCTATCTAGACCAGCTTTATTCCCGCCGTGTGAAGTGAGGACATGACCATGAAAACACCCCTCATTGAAATGCGCGACATCTCGATTGCCTTTGGCGGTATCAAGGCTGTCGACCACGTATCCATTGATCTGCATCCCGGTGAAGTGATGGGACTGCTTGGCCATAATGGCGCGGGCAAATCCACCCTGATCAAGATCCTTTCGGGTGCCTATCCGCGCGATACGGGCAAGATCTTCATGGATGGCAAGGAAATTGCCATCCACAATCCGCGTGATGCGAAGGCGCATGGCATCGAAACGATCTACCAGACGCTGGCACTTGCGGACAATGTCGATGCGGCGGCCAATCTGTATCTCGGGCGCGAACTCAAGACGGCTTTCGGTACCCTGGATGATGTTGCCATGGAAGCCGAGTGCCGGAAGGTGATGCACCGCCTCAATCCGAATTTCAGGCGCTTCAAGGAGCCCGTCTCGAAACTGTCGGGTGGCCAGCGTCAGTCGGTGGCGATTGCACGCGCCATCCACTTCAATGCTCGCGTGTTGATCATGGATGAGCCTACGGCTGCACTTGGCCCTCAGGAAACGGCACAGGTTGGTGAGTTGATCAAGCAGCTGAAGGCGGAAGGGATCGGTATCTTCCTGATCAGCCATGATCTGCATGACGTGACTGATCTTGCCGACCGCATCTGCGTCATGAAAAACGGACAGGTTGTCGGCACCGCCAAGGTTGATGATGTCACGCATGACGAAATCCTCGGCATGATCATCGCCGGCAAATGCCCCGAAGGTGCAGTGGCCGGGCCAGGGGCAATCTGACGTCATGTATCTGGGTCTTGATCTGGGGACATCTGCCCTAAAGGGCATGCTGATTGATGCCGGGCAGAATGTCATTGCCACTGCAGGTGCGCCGCTCACGGTTTCACGGCCGAATGACGGCTGGTCGGAACAGGACCCGGCCCACTGGGCCATTGCCTGCGAAACAGTGCTGGATGCGCTCAAGGCGAGCCATCCGGTCGAACTTTCCGCCGTCAAGGGTATCGGCCTTTCCGGGCACATGCATGGTGCGACCCTGATCGACAGGGCGGACAGGGTCATCCGGCCCTGCATCCTGTGGAATGACACGCGCGCCCATCGCGAGGCGAAGGAGCTCGATGACAACCCGCTCTTCCGTCAGATAACCGGAAATATCGTCTTTCCCGGTTTTACGGCACCCAAGCTCGTATGGGTCGAGCGTAATGAGCCGGACAATTTTGCCAGGGTTGCCAAGGTCTTGTTGCCGAAGGACTATCTTCGGCTTTGGCTGACCGGCGAGCATATGTCGGAAATGTCGGATTCGGCAGGCACCGCCTGGTTGGACACGGGTGCAAGATCGTGGTCACCGGAATTGCTGGATGTGACGAATATGCGCCGGGACCAGATGCCGGAACTGGTCGAGGGCAGCCAGGTTGGCGGGACCATGCATCCGGCCCTGGCTGCACGCTGGGGAATGGGTTCCAATATTGTCGTTGCCGGAGGGGCTGGTGACAATGCGGCATCCGCGATTGGCATGGGAACCATCGCGGCTGGCTCTGCCTTTGTTTCACTCGGCACATCTGGCGTGCTGTTTGCGGCCAATGACGCCTATCTGCCCAATGCTGCAAGTGCGGTACATACATTCTGCCATGCGCTTCCCGAGACTTGGCACCAGATGGGCGTGATCCTTTCTGCGACCGACTCGCTCAACTGGCTTGCCGGTGTAGCGGGCGTTGATGCCGGTGCGCTGACCGGCGAATTGGGTGATACCTTGCTTGCGCCGGGCAATCCGACTTTCCTTCCTTATATCTCGGGCGAGCGGACGCCGCATAATGACGCTGCCATTCGCGGCGCGTTTTCGGGACTTGGCCATGACAGTGACAGACCGGCCTTGACGCGAGCCGTGCTCGAGGGCGTTTGCTTTGCGTTTCGGGATTGTCTTGAGGCGCTGCGAATTGCCGGGACCGAAATTTCGCGAGTGACCGCCATTGGTGGCGGATCGCGCTCCGATTATTGGCTCAAGGCCATGGCAACGACGCTCGGCCTGCCGGTCGACGTCCCGCGATCGGGTGACTTTGGTGCAGCCTTCGGTGCGGCAAGACTGGGGCTAATCGCGGCAGAAAACGCGGACCCGTCGGATGTCTGCATTGCGCCAGCCACTGCCAGGACCTTCGAACCAGAACAGTCGCTTTCAGGGGCGTTTGACGCTGCCTATCAGCGCTATGTGAAACTCTACCCCGCCATCAAGGGAGCAACGCAATGAGCACCGGGTTTTTCAAGGACATCGCAAAGATTGCCTATGAGGGGCTGGATTCGGTCAATCCGCTGGCATTTCGCCACTATAACCGTGACGAGATCGTCATGGGCAAGCGCATGGAAGA
>JAGRLM010000168.1 GCA_020441795.1 Nitratireductor sp. | reverse complement strand
TGTAGCGCTCCAGCGTCTGGCTTTCGGCCAACAGTTCCTGCTCCTTGGCCTGCATCTGGTTATATTCGGTTGCAAGTTCCGAGCGCTTGCTTTCGAGCGCCGCGCGCTCCTTCTGGTTGGTCGATGCAGCAATCTGGTTTTCCAGATCAAGCAGTGCCGGGTTCAGTTCCTCGATCCGCTTCTGCGTTGCCTGCAGCGTGTCCATGGTGCCCTGGCGGCGCTCCAGCACCTTGCGCAGGCTCGATTCCGACGCCGTATAGCGCGCTTCCAGCGCGGTCTTCTGACCCTTGAGGATGCCGACGATCTTGTCGGATTTTGACAGCAATTCCTGCAAATTCGACGATAGCGACATATGCCGCACGCGCTCGGTGCGCATACGCTGCATACGCTGCTTGGAGAATATGCCGATGAATTTCTCCATCGCCGTATAGCTCTTCATGCTCTCGAACTCGGAACCAAAGACATTGGTCGCATCTTCAAGCCCGATGATGAGATCAGCGATATTGCCCTCCATCACGCCTTGCTGGCGCAACACATCCTGGATGCGGGCATTCTCGATATCGAAATCGACTTCGCCAATCGTTTCGGCCTTCGCAAACTTGTCGAGAAGCACGCCGGACTGTTCCAGCTTGACCTTCATTTCCTCGACGGTCTGGCGTGTTTTTTCGATTTCGGCATCAAAATTTTGCATGCTGGCCATGTGGCACTCCCGCGCGTTGAACCCCTGTTGAACCCGAATATAGGTGATGCGTATCACCTTTTGAAGAAAGTCCGTAAAAATTGCACTCAAGTGCTGAAATAGCTGAAAAAAACTTGAGCAACACCCGATAGCTCAAAGCTCAATCGGCATTCCATGCGGCGTTCTTGCTGCCGCTTCTTCCCATTCATGCTGCCGGATATGCAATTCCTCATCGCCAATGACCTGTTTTTCAGCAACGATTCGCTCGAGTGCCGCGAGCCATAGCCGATAATAGTCCTGTCCGGCGCTGCATTTTGTATCCTCGGCAATAACACTGCCAAGGGTCTTGGCCCATTCACTCCAGTTGAAAAGGCCATTTTCATGCAGCGCAACTGCCATGGCAAAGGCTTGCGCCTCCCAGGGCTCGCGAAAGACCGGCCCCTCGTCACCAAGCGGAATATGCGGCGACGCCTCGACAAGTGCCCGTTCAGCGCGCTTCAAGATAAGGCTCCCAGCAATCGACGAGAACAACATGGTCAGCCGTTTCTCCGAAAAGATCGCGCGCCTCGAAGCGAACGGTATATAGCCATTGCGGATCCTCTCCGCCGCCATTGCCATTGCTGTCGGGATAGACATGCACGCCATTGACCTGCTCGATCACTCCGGGCTTGCCACGCACATAGCGCGGCAACCGCGTATGGCCTTGCGGATGGATGTTCTTCGCCTGCACCTTGTCACCCTTGTCGAACCGCGCCGGTGATCCTGCCACCCGTTCACTGGGCCCGCCAGCCATCAATGCCGCCTGCATCTGGGCTGCGTCCGGCACCCTTTTGACAGCGACGGGCGGCACCTGCATGACGCCGGACTCCAGTTCGCCCGTTGTCACCATGCCACGCTCCAGCATCAGCTTTTCAAGTGCGGCCAGCCATATCTGGTAATAGCTCGACGATAGATAGCGAACCGGCGGAAGTGTTTCGCGCGCACTCCGCGACAAGTCGATGTTCCACATTCCGGCAAAGCCCATGCCTACGGTGAGCGCCAGCGCCGCACGCTCCCAATCAGCGTGAAAAAGTGGCTCGTCAATCTCGGGATTGACCGGTCCGTAACACTGCATGCCACCCATGTCATGCGGACCGTTCATGCGTCCAGCCCCGCGGGATCAAGCGCCAGTCCGGTGCCGATCATGCTGTCACGCGTCACCAGTCGGGCGAGCTTTTCCTCGCTCCAGCCCTCGGTTCCGGCGGGCCGCATCGGGATCACGAGATACCGTAGCTCCGCTGTCGAATCCCATACACGGATCCGGGTTGTCGAAGGCAATTCGACACCAAACTCGCCGAGAACTGCGCGCGGCTCGCTCACCGCACGTGAGCGATAGGGTGCCGATTTGTACCAGACAGGCGGCAAGCCCAGTACCGGCCACGGGTAACAGGAGCAAAGCGTGCAAACGACCATGTTGTGGGTGTCGGGAGAATTTTCCACGATATGCATGTGCTCGCCCTGACGCCCGGAAAAACCAAGTTCACCAATGGCCGCAGTCGCATCTTCGCGCAGCCGGGCCATGAAAGCTTCATCGCTCCATGCCCGTGCGACCACCTGCGCGCCGTTTCTGGGGCCGATCCGGGTCTCGTAGGTTTCCACGATCAGGTCGAGCGCCTTTGGATCAACATAGCCTTTTTCCACCAGCAACGATTGCAGGGCGCGCACCCGCACCTCCATCGCGTCAAGATGGCTCATCTCGCCATGATCGTGTCCATGTTCGTGCCCATGATCATCGTGATTATCGTGTGCCATGCACTATTCCTGTATCGAATCGGGATCGCCAAAGCTGTCGACGCTGATCAACTGCATTTGCGCAACGCCAATTGCCAGATTGAAGCCCTGACTTGACTGCAGGCTTAACGGCTGCAGTGCAACCGAGCGCTCCAGTCCGCCGACCAGCACATTGGCACCCAGGCCACGGCCAAGTGTCAATTCCCCGGAGAGGCCGGCATAATTGCCTTCGAGAATCCCCTTCACGTCGGGTGTGCCACTAAGTGAAAAGACCGTCCATGCAATGTCGGAGAAACGTGTCGAACCGATGTCGATACCAATCCGGTTGATTTCGCCTGCATAGCGCTCGATTGGCCTGCCCTCGCGTTCGAAAATGCAGCTTAGTTCTCGCGATGATCCAAGAATTCGACCTGCCCCGCCATCGACCTGGCATGTCAGCTGCCCGATCTGTATGGGAGAAGTCGCATTGGCCAGACTGGACGTCGCCAATACGGCCATCGCGGTCAGTATTGCCTTCAGATGTGCACTCACGATGGAAACTCCACTCGCCTGGCAGTTCAGGCTTTCGGATCGGGCCCGATCTTGCGGCTCGACCAATGTTTGCGGCAAAGCGAAACATAGCTGTCTTCGCCTCCGATAACAATCTGCTCTCCGTCTTCGATGATGGTGCCTTCACCATCGAGGCGGACGACCATGGTTGCCTTCTTGCCACACCAGCAGATCGTGCGAATTTCCCTCAGATCATCGGCAAGTGCCAGCAATGCCTTGCTTCCGGGAAAGAGCTTGCCCTGAAAATCCGTGCGCAAGCCATAGCACATTACCGGTACTTTCAGTTCATCCGCCACGCGGCCCAACTGCCAGACCTGTTCCTCGCTCAGAAATTGCGCCTCATCGACGAAGGCACAATCAACCCTGCCCTGCGATGATTTAGCCCTCAGGAACTCGAACAGGTCTAGCCCGGGATTGAAGAGCTCTGCCTCGCGCTTGAGGCCGATGCGTGAAGCAATGACCCCTTTGCCAACCCTGTCGTCAAAGGATGAAGTCATCAGCAGGGTGCGCATTCCCCGTTCTTCGTAGTTGTATGATGCCTGCAGCAACAAAGTGGATTTGCCGGCATTCATCGCCGAATAGCTGAAATAGAGTTTGGCCA
>JAGRLM010000167.1 GCA_020441795.1 Nitratireductor sp. | reverse complement strand
TGGTTGATGGCCTGTAAGTCTGCGGTGCCGCTGCAGCATAGGTCTGCGGCTGCGCCGGCGGTGTATATGCCTGCTGCTTGTATGCTGGCTGCAAACTGGTCGGAGACTGCTGATAGGCAGGCGTTTGCGGCTGATAACCGGCATGATCCGGCAATACCGGACGCGCTGCCACATCGCTCGCTGGATAAGGGGCATTCAGATTTCCGCCATATGGGCGAACTGATGCTGTTGTGGTCGGATCAACACCGTTGGGAGCCTGTGCCACACCCGAAGATGCAGACGGGCTTGGCACCGCAGATGTGTAGAGATCGGAATTGAACCGCGTGAAGTCGGAACTGCATCCTGCAGCCATGCCGGACAAGACGGCCAGGGCAGCAACCTGGCAAGCCAGACGGACACGATTTCGAAATACCAGGGAACGCATATACTCTACCCGCATTACTCGGAAACTATGCGGATCATTAAAGGCCGTTAATGTTACTGGTCGGTTAAGCCAATCGAAATTATTCAAAACAAATGCGAATTTGCTCGTTGCCAATGGCAAATCCGTCAGATTGCCTGCGAAACTCCGGTCGCGAAGGGCTGCATTCGAACCTCGAACAGAGAACTGGCTTCAAACCGGGACCCGACTTTTACGAGTTTCATCAGTTTCTGCCGCTCATTCACAGGACCAACCGGCGCAATGACAATCCCGCCGGAGGTAAGCTGGTCCAGAAAAAAGCGTGGCAATTCGGCATAGGCGCAATTGGCAATGATGCGATCGAACAACTGGTCAGGCTGCCCCTGCATGCCGTCGGCAAGGGTGACGGTGATGTTTTCATAGCCAAGGGTGGAGATGCGCAAGAGGGCCTTGTCCACCAGGGTGCGATAGCGCTCGAGGCTCGTCACCTTCGATGCCAATTGCCCGAGCAATGCCGCCTGATAGCCGGTACCGGTGCCGATTTCGAGAACCCTGTGGTTCTTCTCAATGTCGAGTTCGCGCAAGGTATGGGCAATCTGGTCGGGCGAAGGCATGGTCTGGCCGCATTCGATCGGCAACTGGCCGGTGCCATAGCTTTCGTCGAGATGCAGGACAGGGACGAAATTCTGGCGCGGAACAGCCTCGAATGCCTTCATCAGTTCCAGCGGCAGGCCGATAGCGCGCAATCGCAGCAGCATTCCGGCAATTGCTTCACGACGGTCTTTCATGATGTGCTCACCCGTTTGCCGACAAGCCAGCGCTTATCCCTCGAACAGACCCGCGAGTTCGGCACGAAATGTCTCATGGGTCAGGTCCAGCTTCAAGGGCGTGACCGATATCCGCCTGTTGGCGAGGGCTGCTATATCCGCGCCGAGTTTTTGCTCCGGCACGTCGCGGCCAAACCGCAGCCAGTAATAGGGAAAACCGCGACCATCATGGCGTTTTTCCATGTAAAGGCCATGGGTATACGACCCCTGCCCCGTGATCTCGATGCCTTCAACCTCGTCAGGCTGACAATTGGGGAAATTGACATTGATGAGCGTCCGCTGGGGAATGTCGCAGTCCATCAGCTTGTGGATCAGTTCGGGCGCATGGGCCTCCGCCGTCTGCCAGGGCACCGAGCGCTCGCCATCTGCGAAGGTGAAGGCCTGGGAAAGCGCAATGGAACGAATGCCGAGCAGTGTGCCCTCCATCGCACCGGCAACCGTGCCGGAATAAGTGACATCGTCGGCTGCATTCTGCCCGGAATTCACACCGGAAAGAATGAGATCGGGTGGTGAATCCATCAATTCGCGGACACCCATGATCACGCAATCGGTGGGTGTTCCCTTGAGGGCAAAATGCTGGTTGCCAATTTTGCGCAATCGCAGCGGCTCGTTGAGCGTCAGCGAATGTGCCAGGCCTGACTGATCCGTCTCCGGTGCCACGATCCACACATCATCCGTCAAGTTGCGGGCAATGCGCTCAAGTGCCGCCAGCCCGGGGGCGTGGATGCCATCGTCATTTGTGAGCAAGATGCGCATGGTCAGGCCTTTCCGCCAATGGTTTCCTGCCCGCCCATATAGGGGCGGAGTACCCGTGGAATAGTGACGGAACCGTCTTCGTTCTGGCCGTTTTCCAAAACGGCAATCAGGGCACGGCCAACAGCCACTCCCGAACCGTTCAATGTGTGGCAATGGGCCAGTGACTTGCCGTCCTCAAGGCGGTAGCGCGCATTCATGCGCCGGGCCTGGAAGTCACCACAAACCGAGCAGGACGATATCTCGCGATAAGCATTCTGGCCCGGAAGCCAGACCTCGATATCGTAGGTCTTGCGCGCCCCAAAGCCCATGTCACCGCTGCATAGCGTCATGACCCGGTAATGCAGGCCCAAAAGCTGCAAGACCTTTTCGGCACAAGACAACATGCGCTCCAGTTCAGCCAGCGAACTATCCCGATCCGTCACGGAAACCAGCTCGACTTTCCAGAACTGGTGCTGGCGAAGCATGCCGCGCGTATCGCGCCCGGCAGAGCCTGCTTCTGATCGGAAGCACGGTGTCAGCGCTGTCATGCGCAGCGGCAGGCGATCTGCCGGCACGATCTCGTCGCGGACCAGATTGGTGAGCGGCACCTCGGCAGTCGGGATAAGCCAGCGACCATCGGTGGTGCGGAACAGGTCATCGGCGAATTTCGGCAACTGGCCTGTGCCATACATGGTTGCGTCATTGACGAGCAAAGGCGGGCTCATCTCGTCATAGCCATGCTCACCTGTATGAATATCAAGCATGAACTGCCCCAGCGCCCGTTCGAGCCGCGCGAGGTCACGGCGCAGTATCGTAAAGCGTGCCCCGGCGAGTTTGGACGCCCCCTCGAAATCCATCAGTCCAAGGGCTTCGCCAATTTCGAAATGCTCTTTCGGCTTGAAGGGATATTCCGGCTTCTCGCCATGCACACGGTATACGATATTGCCATGTTCATCCTCGCCATCGGGAACATCGGCAAGCGGGAGATTTGGCAGCACTTCCAGTGCCCGGGTCAGCTTGTCGGAAATTTCACGTTCGGATTGCTCTCCCGCCTGGATGAAGTCCTTCAACTGGGCAACATCCGCCTTCAGCTTTTCGGCGAGCGCCAGGTCCTTGCCAGCCATCGCCTTGCCGATCTCTTTGGAAGCCGCATTGCGGCTGGTCTGGGCTTCCTGCAATTTTCCAATGATGGCGCGGCGCTCGTCATCCAGCGCTATCAGCACAGATGATTGCGGCTCCAAACCGCGACGGCCAAGTCCGGCATCAAACTCAGCGGCGTTTTCGCGAATCCACTTGATATCAAACATGCACTTTGCCCCGTCTGGAATGGATGGCAGGCCTGACCCTCAGGGTCTCAGCCGCGAAGGAAAACCGGCGTCACGAGGCAACGATATCCGTGCCATCCGCCTTGGCAGAGGCAGATTCTGCGGCTTCTTCCGCTTCACGCCTTGCCTCTTCCTCCAGCCGCTTCTTTTCCACGAGTCGGGCCGAAATGATGGAGATTTCGTAGAGTAGCAGGGTTGGAACCGCAAGACCGATCTGGCTGATCGGATCAGGTGGTGTGAGCACTGCAGCCGCGATGAAGGTCAGCACGACTGCATATTTGCGCTTGGATTTAAGCGAGTCGCTGGTCACAAGCCCGGCCTTGGCAAGAAGCGTAATGACAACCGGCAACTGGAACATGATGCCGAAGGCAAAGATCAGGGTCATGATCAGGCCGAGATATTCGCTGACTCGCGGCAGCAATTCGATGGTTGCCCTGCCGTCTCCGCCATCCTGCTGCATTGACAGGAAGAAGTTCATGGCAAGAGGCATGATCATGAAATAAACGAGGCAGGCCCCCATAACGAACAATACGGGCGTTGCCACCAGATATGGCAGGAAGGCCTGTCGTTCGTTGCGGTAGAGGCCCGGCGCTATGAACTTGTAGAGCTGGGTGGCAATCACCGGAAATGCCAGGAAAAGCGCCCCAAAAAACGCGATCTTCACCTGAACGAAGAAAAATTCCTGCGGCGCGGTAAAGATCAGTTTCAGATTGGCGTCTGCGCCAGCGGCGCGCTCATAGGGAACGACCAGGATATTGAAGATCTGGTTTGCGAAGACATAGCAGACAATGAAAAGAACGAAGATTGCCAGAACCGAATAGAACAGCCGCTGGCGAAGTTCGATCAGATGCTCGATCAGCGGAGCACTGCTGGCGTCGATGTCTTCCTTGCTCATGCTTTCGTTCCATCGGCGGCCGCCTTGGGCGCCACTTTTTTCGGGGCTTCAGCCTTGACGGTCGCTTTCTTGCGCGGGCTCGCCGGCTTGCTGGCCTGTTTGCGCGTCGGCTTTTCAGTCACGCTTGCATCGCTTGCTTTCGCTGCCGGCTTTGCTTCGGCGGGCTTGGGCTGTGATGCTGGCGCGGATGTTGCGGTCGGCGTTTCTGCGGGAGCCGGATCACCTTTTGCATCGAGCGCGGCGTCGGGCATGGCTTCGAGTTCCTTGACCGACTTGTTCACGTCCTTCTGAAAATTCATCATCGACTTGCGCGCATCTTCCAGTGGCTGGAAGGTTTTCGAGCTTGCGATCTTCTTGACGTCGTCAAGCTCCGCCTCCTTCAGCGCATCGTCGAACTGTTTCTGGAAATCACCCGCCATGCGCCGCAATTGCGAGACGGTCTTGCCAAATGCACGCAGCATTGAAGGCAGATCCTTGGGACCTACCACAAGAATCGCGACCATGGCGATTACCACCAATTCCGTCCAGCCGACATCGAACACTGAAGCGCTCCGTCAAGGAAACCAATACCATCCGCAATACGGCACGGGCCGGACTGCGCGCACTTGTCAACCGGTTGTCGACTGGTCCTTGGTGGTGGAAACGGTTTCGGACGCCTTCTGGTCGATTGTCTTTGCAGTCTCGGTGTCTTCGTCCTTCAAGCCTTTCTTGAAGGAGTTGATGCCTTTGGCAACATCGCCCATCAGTTCGGATATCTTGCCGCGTCCAAAAAGAAGAACGACGACCACTGCCACGATGACGATCTGCCAGATACCAATCTGTCCCATATGCATACTCCTGCAAAACCGAGGGGACCGACGCGTTGGCGCACCAACGCCGGTCATGAATTGGCCGCACAATAGACCCTGACAATGGTGTATCGCAAGGGTCGCGGCGTTCAGTCGCTCAAATGGGCTTCCGGGAGCAAAAACGCAAGGAAAAACAGTCTGCCAATGCAGTTATGTGGACGGACTCAGCCCGCAGCAAACGCGCCAGGACGGCAATCCGGGCCAAATAATGGCCGCAGTCGGCGCTGGCTCCGCGTCCGTCAACCGGCGCTGACCTCATGAATTGCGCAGATAAACCATCATGGCTTCGGGCTTGAAGCTCAATGCGACATCGGTAATCTCGGCGGGCAGAACGCCGGAGCGAATGCGTATCCGCACCGGTTCGTCATGCCCCTCGACAAAGACCTCCAGCAGTTCCGCTATGCCGATATAGCGGCGTCGATAGACCCGCCCGCGCATTCCGTTGGTGGTAGCAGTCTTGCCCGGCTTCCATGGTTTCACGTCGATGTCCTGCAGGCGAATGCAACATGCGAGTTGCTCGCCAGCGGCAATATCGTGCAATGGAACCGGACCAAGTGGCGTTTCGGTATGGCCCTGACTTGCCTTGCAGTTGAAGACGTTGAGCTCGGAAAAGAACCGCGCCGCAAACAGGTTGATCGGGTTTTGATAAATCTCTTCGCCGGTTCCGTGCTGGACCAGCTTGCCCGCGCGCATCAATGCAATGTGGTCGCCTACACGCAGGGCCTCCTCCGGGTCATGCGTCACGATGATGGCGGTGGAGCGGCTGTCGCGCAACAATCCCATCGTGCCTTCGCGCACGCTGTCGCGCAGCCTTGCATCCAGACCGGAAAATGGTTCATCCATCAACAGGATTGCAGGACGCGGCGCCATTGCTCTTGCCAGCGCCACGCGCTGTTGCTCGCCACCGGAAAGCTGATGCGGATACATTCCTGCATGGGTTTCCATGCCAACCCGCGAAAGCATGTGGCGGGCCTGTTCCCTTGCCAGACCAGCCTCCATTTCAGCCAGCCCGAACAATACGTTTTCGAGAATGGTGAGGTGCGGAAACAATGCAAAGTCCTGGAAAACCAGTCCGACACCGCGCTTTTCAGGCGGAATGAACACGCCCTCGCCCGCAACCGGGCGATGGTCGATCCAGACCCTGCCGGATGTCGGCTGTTCGAGACCGGCCGCCATGCGCAGCAGGGTCGACTTGCCCGAGCCCGACGGCCCCAGAAGGCAGAGCACTTCTCCCGGTTCAACGCGAATGGTGACATCTTCCAGAACCGGATCATTGCCATAGGAATGACTGACCCGGTCGAACAACATGCTGGAGGCGATTGCCACGCCAGCCGTGTTGCGCCTACCCCAATGGGCGCCAGCGCCATCCGCGAGGCTAATGGTCCGGGGTGCGGCGCGCCTGTCGCCATTGTCGCGTTGACTGGTCATGCCGCTGGTTCAGGCCCTGCTGCAACGGAACGCGGCGAAACAATCTCCATGGCAACAAAGGCTGCCTGTAGCACGCAGGAAACGAGGGTCTTGCGGATTATCCTCACTATTCCTCATCACCCTCTGCGCCACCGGGCGTCAGCAGGCCCAGTTCTTCCAGGTCCTGCGGCGTCAACGGATCCTCGTCCTCGAAAATCTCGTCACTGCCAGCAGGGGTGGGAATGCGGAAATTCGATGGCAATTGCGACTGCAACAGCCCTGCCCCGCGCAATTCATCCATGCCAGGAAGATCGCGAATCTCCTCGAGGCCAAAATGATCAAGAAAGCTATCAGTGGTGCCATATGTTACCGGACGACCTGGCGTGCGGCGGCGACCACGCATTCGCACCCAACCAGCTTCCATCAACACGTCGAGCGTGCCCCTGGAAGTCGCAACACCGCGGATTTCCTCGATTTCAGCGCGGGTTACCGGCTGGTGATAGCCGATGATAGCCAGAACCTCGAGTGCCGCGCGTGTCAGCCTTCGCGGTTCAATCGCCTCTTTCTGCAGTAGAAAGCCAAGATCATCGGCGGTACGAAATGCCCAATTTGCACCAATGCGCACCAGATTGACGCCACGCGCCGAATAGGCTGCCTGCAGTTCCTGCAGCAAGCCCTGCACCGCCACGCCATCCGGCAAACGCTGTGCCAGCAGCTTTTCGGGCACGGGTTCGCTGGAGGCAAACAGGATTGCCTCCATCATCCGCAAATGCTCGCGCTTGTCCGCCTCGCTCACCACCTCACCACCGGATTCGCCCGGCAAAACGGATGCCTCGCCCGGCTCATTTGCCATTGTGGTGGCAGTTGCGGGTTGTGGAAAGGGCAAAATGCGTGCCTCACCTGGATCGGCCATGGATCAATCCCCGTTGGTTGGTTCTACACTGCGGGCCTGGCCGGCACCGTGTTTGCCGCCACGCAGATAGATTGGCGCATAGGCTTTTTCCTGCCGCATCGAAAGATGTCCCTCGCGTACCATTTCCAGGCTCGCGGCAAAGGCGCTGGCCAATGCGGTAACGCGCATTTTCGGATCTGGAAGATACTGGAAGAGGAAGCTGTCGAGCGGCGTCCAGTCTCGCAATTCTCCCACAAGCCGGGTCAGGATATCGCGCGCATCCTTGAGCGACCAGACCTGGCGGCGGGCTATCGTTACTTGCGAGACGATCTTGCGCTGGCGAAGTGCAGCATAGGCGGTGAGAAGATCATAGAGCGATGCAGTGAATTCCTGACGCTTTTCGACGATGAGCTGCTCCGGCATTCCGCGCGGGAAAAAGTCGCGACCCAGCCTGTTGCGGTTCACAAGCCTGGTCCCGGCATCGCGCATCGCCTCCAGCCGCTGCAAGCGAAATGCGAGAATTGCCGCCATTTCCTCACCGCTCGGCTCATCCGAACCGGTTTCCGGCTCCGGCAACAACAAACGCGATTTCAGATAAGCGAGCCAGGCTGCCATCACCAGGTAATCAGCGGCCAGTTCAATGCGAAGTTTGCGCACTTCCTCGATGAAGGCGAGATATTGTTCAGCCAGTGCAAGGATGGAAATCTTGTGCAAATCTACTTTCTGTCGACGTGCCAGTTCCAGAAGCAGGTCAAGCGGCCCTTCGAAGCCATCGACGTCGACATTCAGCGCCGGGTCGCTGCTGGTCCGGTCGGCACTATCCCACGGCAATTCAGGCTGCGGATATGCGCGCGCAGCCTCTGCCAGGCTGGATCCCGGCTTTCTTGCCTTGTTCGTTTCCGGAGTCGTGTTCACGACCGCACCCATTTCCCGTTTCAAAACACTTGCGGCACCTTGAACGGCAGCAGCCTTCGCCGATCAGACCAAAGCCGGATTGCAAAGCTCGGCAAACTCTGCCCGCAATGCCGGTTCCTCGGCTTCCGGCAGAACTGCAGCAACCCGTTCGAGGGCCTTTTGCGCCCGGTAAAGCGGTTTGTCTGCCAATTGTGGACATGCGTCCGCGATTGCCCGCATCTCGTTCATGACGCCGTTGCAATGAAGCACGACATCGCATCCTGCGGCAAAGCATGATTGCGTTCTTTGCGAGAAATCCCCAGAAAGCGCATGCATGGAAAGGTCATCGCTCATCAGCAGGCCCTCGAAGCCCAGCCAGCCGCGGATGATCTGCTCGATCATAAATCTTGAGGTGGTTGCCGGATTTTCAGCATCAAAGCCGGAATAGACAACATGCGCGGTCATTGCGAGCGGCATGTCGGCAAGCTGCATGAAGGGATAGAAATCGGTGCAGCCCAAAATCGCTGGATGCGTATCGACTACCGGCAATTCCTTGTGACTGTCGGCAAATGCCCTGCCATGGCCGGGAATGTGCTTGATCACCGGCAAGACGCCGCCGGCCAGCAATCCGTCGCAGGCTGCACGTCCCATGACGGCAACCTCGTAGGGCTGAAAGGAATAGGCCCTGTCACCAATCACATCATGGGCGCCCTCTATCGGGGTATCGAGCACCGGCAGGCAATCCACATTAATACCCAGCTTGGCAAGATCGAAGGCAATCAGACGCGATTGCAGCCAGGCTGCCCGCTTGCCCTCGTCGCCATTGCGTCGATAAATGTCTCCAAGGAAACGTCCGGTTGGATAGGCTGGCCAGTGTGGCTGGCGCAATCTGGCTACCCTGCCCCCTTCCTGATCGATCAGGACCGGCGCATCCTGCCTGCCAGTGCATTCGCGCAGTTCATCGACAAGCGCCCTTACCTGGTCGGGATCCGATACATTGCGGGCAAACAGAATGAAGCCCCACGGATTCTCATTCCGGAAGAAAGCCTTTTCCTCGGCAGTAAGTGCAAGGCCGGCGCAACCGGCGATCAGTGACTTGATTCCCATGCACTGCTTTTATCAGCGCAACCCCGGTTGCACCAAATACAAAAAATTGGGGCCGGAATGAGCGATCAGGCGGCCAACTCGGTGGAAAGCCGCCTGATGAAGGTTATGCTAGCGGGTGACGAAGCAACTGCCGCCGGCCGATTTCAGCCTCTCGCACAGGCGAACGGCCTCTTCCTTTGATTCCGCCTGCATGCGAACCCGGAAGAAGACACCCTTGCCCTCGATATCCGCGCGCTGAACCGCCATCTGGCGACCGTCGAGAATGCTCGGAAACTTGCGCTTCAGGTTCGAAAAGGCTGCATTGGCTTCTTCAGCAGAGCGTTGGGAAGCAACCTGCACTGCCCATTCGCTACGCTGTACCGAAGCGGTCTGGGTCGGTTCTGCTTGTGGCGCAGGTGCGATCTGCACCGGTGCATCGGCGTCCACTTTCGGCTTTGCCGTTGCCACGGGCGTACCAGGCACCTTTGCGGGCTTGGCGGTAGCTGGAGCGACCGCAGCTTCCTTGACCACCGGTGCTGCCGGATCGGCCAAAGCCGCTGTTTCGACCGGACCATCAATGGGTTCGAGCGCAGCACCTTCCGTGGTCTGTGGCGCTTCGGATGGAGCAACTACCGTGCCATCGGGAAGAACTGCCATCGTGCGGACCTTGCGCGGCTCAAGTGCTGCCGAAACCGGCGTAAGCGCGGCTTCATCCGGCTGAGGCGTCAAACGCTCGTCAGCCTTCACGTCAATAGCCTGATTGTCTGCGACCGTATTCGTCGTGGTCTCATTTTCGATGTCGACGGGGGCTTCGGTGCCCGAGACCAGTTTCTCTTGCTTGGTATCACCGCCAAATTCACCGGTAACACGCTCATAGGCGGCCTTGTCCTGATTGGCGACTTCCGCACCACCGGGATCTGCCGGTTTGACCTTTACCGGTTCATTGTCGGCCTTGATCACAACGGGTTCGCCAGTTGGCGCACCACCGCTGAAATAGGCATAGCTCACTGCGCCGAGGCCAAGCACCAGCGCTCCGAAAAGTGCCAAGCCGGCAATGCGGAACCCATTTGAACTCTTGCGGCCAAGCACCGGTGCGTCGGGCTCGTCCAGTTCCGGATCATAGCTTGCCTCGTCGATTGGCAATTCCATTTCGACAGGTGGCAGATCGTCGGCAATGTCACTGTCGACATTTTCAGACCGGGCATTGCGACGCGATGAGAAGCCGGAAGCAAACCGTTTCCAGACCGGCGCCTTTTCTTCGGCCAGGGGCGCGTCGTCGGCAAGGGAAAGCTCTTCCTCGAAGGCGGAAGCGAACTGGTCATCGAGATCGGGCAATTGCGGTTCTGGTTGTGAATGTCGAGCGGCTACCGCGGCAGGCTGTTGCTGCATTGTAGCCATGCGTGGCTTCGCGGCGGCTGCTGGCGGAACCGGCGTTGAAGCCGGCGGAACTTCTGCGGCCAACTCCTCGGCAAAGGCCGCATCAAAGTTGAAATCAAAATCGTCGTCGGCCTGTGCTGGTGTAGCCGATGGCTGCGCAACGAATTCCTGTTCCGCTTCCTCGCCGAGGAACTGGTCGGCAAAGGTATCGAGGTCCGAAACTTCCGCATGTTGTGGTTCCGGTGCGAATGGCGCGGCTGGTACAAACCCTTCGTCTTGCACCTGGAAATGGGCATCGTCCGTCGATTTCTCGGCGAACATGTTGGCAAATTCATTTTCCAGATCACCGCCAAGATCATCGGGCGTGATCGGCGCATGCGCAAACTCGACAGGCGTCGGCTGTGAAACCGGATTCGTCTGGCGTTTTTCAGCCACTGGCGTTGCCCTGGTCCAGCCTTTTGAGGGCTGTGCCATGGCTGTTTGCGGATGAACCTGGGTTGTTGCCTGAACTGGCGCAGCCACTGGCGCTTGCTCCACAACTGGTTCGTCGCCCGAAAAACCCAGTTCCGCCATCAACTGGTCTTCCAGCGAAAGGTCCCGTTGCGGTTCGGAAACAGTTTCAGCCTGATAGTCAACCGCCGCATGATCGGTTTCGACCAGCGGTTCTTCCAGCTGGGAAAGCATGTCACTGATCGACGAAGGGGCCTCTGCCTCATCCCCGCCAAGCTCACGCATCAATTCGGATTCCAGATCAAAGCCCATGTCCTGGTCGTCGGGCTGCAGTGGCGCTGGCGATGCTTCATGAAAGTCATGCGGCGCGTCATTCCATGAAGCCTGTGGGGCGTCCACAGCCCGCAACTCATCATCAAATGCAGCAGTCTCAATCGACGAAGTATCGCCATGGTCGGCCCACAAGGGCGCAGCAGGTTCTGCTGGAAAAGCTTCTGCAACCGGCTCGGGGTTTGCCGCCCGAACGGGCGCAGGCCCCTTGCGGGTTGATTGGCCCGACACAATGCGCGCCAGCTCTGCCAGCGGATCATCATCCTCCATCATGTCGGATGTATAGCTGCGGGCCAGACTGTTCTGATCGGTCATTACGCTTACCGTCCTAGCTTTGATACGCCCCTCAGGCAGTATATTCCTGAGCCTTGGTTCAGACACTGAATGCCAAATGCGCGCAAAATCGGACAGGAATTTGTCCTGTTAGCGCATTTCATCCGGTGAAGAGACGCCAATTATGGCCAAACCGGAAGAAATGACTACAGAAATTGCGCGCACCATTGCCAATCGTGCAACTGTCAGCTTTGCATTTTCTTGGTTAACAAACCGTAAGGACGGCGATTCCTTGCCCCTGCTCCAGTGCTGGTGCAGATCGGATGCAAGCTCATAGAGGTAAAATGCGATCCGGTGCGGCTCATCCGTCCGCGCGGCCTGCTCTATCAGGCGCGGATATTCGGCCATCTTGCGAATCAGCGCCACTTCACCGGCATCATCAAGCAGTGAAAGATCAGCCGCCATGAGTGCTGCGGGCGAAAGGTCAATGCCGGCCAGATCCTCTCCTGCCTGACGCAAGACTGACTTGCAGCGTGCATGAGCATATTGAACGTAGAATACCGGATTGTCCTTGGATTGCTCCGTCACCTTGGCAAAGTCGAAATCGAGCGGCGCCTCCGGCTTGCGATACAGCATCATGAAGCGCACCGCGTCCACGCCGACTTCATCCACCACTTCACGAAGGGTCACAAAGTCGCCCGAGCGCTTGGACATGCGCACCGGCTCGCC
>JAGRLM010000166.1 GCA_020441795.1 Nitratireductor sp. | reverse complement strand
AAACCTGGGCATCGAAGGATGGATCAGAGATTGATTCCGGCGCAATCCTCACGACTGCAGCCAACAGCGCCATTTCCTCCATTCATGACCGGATGCCGGTTGTTATCAAGCCGCAGGATTTGGCGCGTTGGCTTGACTGCAAGACCCAGGAACCACGTGATGTGGAAGACCTGATGCAGCCGGTGGAAAGCAGTTATTTCGAGGCAATTCCGATCAGCGACAAGGTCAACAAGGTGGCGAATTCTGGCGCGGACATTCAAAAACCCGTTGAGCCGACCAATGCTCGCGAGCCAGAGCGCGAAAGCCGGGCGACCAAACAGGACCGCCCTGCCGATCATGGCCAGATGAAACTGTTCTGATCACCATGACACTGTTTCCGGCATTGCTCTCCGGCTTCCTGCTTGGCGCGTCCCTCATCATTGCGATTGGTGCACAAAACGCCTTCATCCTGCGCATGGGGCTGATCCGCAATCACATCTTCTGGCTTTGCCTCGTATGCAGCCTGTCTGACGCCTTGCTGATTGCACTGGGCGTTGCTGGAATGGGGGCAGTGGTCTCCGGCCATCCGGCAATGCTCAAGGTGGTGGCGCTTGCCGGGGCGGTTTTCCTCGCCATCTATGCAGCACTTTCGTTCAAGCGCGCGCTGAGACCCGAGGCGCTGTTGCCCACCGAGCGCAAGCCCATGCAGTTGCGTTCGGCCCTCGCCATGTGCCTGGCGCTGACTTTCCTCAATCCGCATGTCTATCTTGATACGGTCATCCTGATCGGTGCCGTTTCATCCACGCAAGAAGGCGAAGCCAGAATAGCCTTTGCGGCAGGCGCTATGGCCGCGTCCTTTGCCTGGTTCTTTGGCCTTGGTTATGGCGCACGCCTGCTTGCGCCGCTTTTTGCAAGGCGGCTTTCCTGGCAGGTGCTGGATTTTCTCATTGCTGCCGTCATGGCTGCATTGAGCTTATCCCTGCTGCGTGAAGTTTTCGCGTGAGGCGGCTTCTGCCATCCAGCCAAACTGGCTGGGGGTCTGTGCCTGTCCGGCCTGCTGCTGGGGCAACAATTTCGCTGCAGCGACGGCGGCAATGCCGATCTTGCCATAACGGCAGCGAAGCGCGGCTTCGCGTTCGACATCGTGGCGGGAACGGAAACCGGTTGGATTTTGCGACATGGGGCGATCCTGTTTGACGCGATTGTTTGCCAATATGACAGCTTGGCATCGAGAAATGCTCAGAAAACGACCAATCTGGGCAAATCTTGGGCAGAATCTCTCAGTTGTTGCGGTTTTGTGAAATAGCCCCGCTGCTGTTGTAACAAAGCTACGCCAAAGGTGCCTGAGGTGAACGGCCTTTACCGATCACGATTGACGCAAGGCCGGTATTTGCGCCATAACGAACCCATGAACACGACCTTTTCGGCCAGGGGCCGCTGCTGCATAACCTGCATTATTATCGACTAGCGATTCGCTGGTCTGGTCGTTCATTTCCCCTCTTGTGAAAAATGAAACGTTCCGGCCAGCCGGACAGACCCATTTTGCATTCAGGCACAAGGCAAGACGATGAGCGAACTGAAGATTTACAACACGCTGACGCGCAACCGCGAGGTCTTCAGTCCAATCGACCCGAACAATGTGCGCATGTATGTCTGCGGCCCAACCGTCTATGATTTCGCTCATATCGGCAATGCGCGCCCGGCAATTGTCTTTGATGTCCTGTTCCGCGTGTTACGCCAAATCTATGGTCAGGAGAGTGTCACCTATGTCCGCAACATCACCGACGTCGATGACAAGATCAATGCGCGCGCGCTGCGCGATTTTGGCGACAGGATTTCATCGGGCGAAATGACGCTGAACGAGGCCATTCGCCAGGTCACGGAAAAGACCGCCAACCAGTATCACAAGGATGTCGCAGCACTCGGCTGCCTGCCACCCACTGTCGAGCCGCGCGCCACCGAGCATATCGATGGCATGGTCGCCATGATCCAGGACCTGATCGACCGTGGCCATGCCTATGTGGTGACAGGCAGTGAGGGCAGGGAAGTGCTGTTCGATGTAACCTCGATGCCCGACTATGGCGCCTTGTCGAAGCGCAATCTGGAGGACCAGCAGGCCGGTGCACGCATTGCCGTCGAGGCCCACAAGAAAAACCCTGCCGATTTTGTTCTGTGGAAGGAATCATCAGCCAGCGAGCCGGGCTGGGAAGGTGCCTTCGACTGGCAGGGCGAACATGTCCATATTCACGGTCGCCCCGGCTGGCATATCGAATGCTCGGTCATGTCAAAAGCGCATCTGGGCGAAGTGTTCGACATTCATGGCGGCGGGCTCGATCTCATCTTCCCGCATCATGAGAACGAGATTGCCCAGTCGCGCTGCGCCCATGGCAACGATGTCATGGCCAGATACTGGATGCATAACGGCTTCCTGCAGGTCGAAGGCAAGAAGATGTCGAAATCAGACGGCAACTTCGTCACGATTCACGAGCTTCTGGAAACCGATAAATTCGGCGGTCGCAAATGGCCTGGCGAAGTGCTGCGTCTCGCCATGCTGATGACGCATTATCGCGAGCCGATTGATTTCAGTGTGAGACGGCTGGAAGAGGCGGAAGCTATTTGCAACAGATGGGCTGATTGGCAGGAAACAATTCGAACTGGACTTGTCTTCGAAGTTCAAGTCCCTGAGGTCGGTCCGGATGCAATCCCCGATCCGTTGCTTGAAGACCTTGATGTATATCCGGTTATTTCTAGGCTCACACAATTAGGCAAGCGAGCGTCGCAAGGTCACGCCGCCGAGGCGGGGCTATTTATGAAAGGCCTTGAATTGCTCGGCTTTGAAAAGCTTTGGAAACTCTCTGCCTTGAGGAAAGCGGACAAGTTACTGTTCGAAGGCAAAGATGAGGAAATTGATTCAGCTATCTCCCAACGCCTCGCCTTTATCGCAGAGAAAAACTGGGCCGAAGCAGACAGGATTCGCGACGAATTGCTGGCGCAAGGCATTCAGTTGAAGGATGGCAAGGACCCGCAAACCGGTGAGCGCGTGACAACATGGGAAGTGAAGCGGTGAGGGCGCCCAACCTTTCCGGCGGTTGCCAGTGCGGCGCGGTGCGCTTTCGCGTCAAGGGTGATCCCGGCACCAGTTCGGTATGCCATTGCCGTATGTGCCAGAAGGCGTCGTCAGCGCCCTATCTCGCACTGGTCGGGCCGGGTGAAAACCCGGTGGAATGGACACGCGGCGCGCCGTCCTGGTTCAATTCGTCAAACATGGCAAGGCGCGGCTTTTGCCATGCTTGCGGCACACCGCTCGCCTATGATGCGCCCGATGGCCTTGCCCTGTGTGTCATCGCCTTTGACGATCCCGATGCTGTCGCGCCGACCATTGCCTACGGCATCGAGGGCAAGCGGCCATGGTGCGACGGCGTGGCAGCGCTTCCGCAACGCGTGACGATGGACGATATCGAGGCAGCACCGTTCCTTGACAGACTTGTGAGCCTGCAACACCCCGATCATGATACAGACCAATGGCCGGAGAGCGAGAAATGACGGCAGTGAAACTTTCGGGCGGATGCCAGTGCGGTGCAGTGCGCTATCATATTGATGGCGAAGCTGTCAGTCCGCATCTGTGCCATTGCCGCATGTGCCAGAAGGCGGCAGGCAATTATTTCATGCCGCTTGCCTTCATTCCCGGCGACGGGTTGAAGATGACGCGTGGCGCTCCCGCCTGGTATCAATCCTCCGACCCGGTGCGGCGAGGCTTCTGCGCAAATTGCGGCACGCCGCTGTTTTTCGACACGCTTCAGTCGGATGGTGTCGCCGTTACACTGGGAAGCCTCGATGATCCGTCGGCCATCGTTCCCGAAACCAATGACGGGGTAGAAGCACGCGTGCCGTTCCATGCCCTGCTCGACGGTTTGCCGACAACAGTCACGACGCGCAGCGATTTGCCCGGAGGCATCGCCATGATCGAATCAACAAACCATCAACATCCCGATCACGATACCCAGGAATGGCCCGGAAAATGAATGCGCCCAATCCAAATGCCCAAATGCCGAAATGGCTTTTCTATGGTCTCATTGCCAAGGGTGTGAACGTTGTTTGCATTGTGTTAGCCGTGCTGTGGTATGCCGGGATCCTGGGATAGGGACATGACCATGCGCGAACGCATCCATCTATTTGACA
>JAGRLM010000165.1:2588-5453 GCA_020441795.1 Nitratireductor sp. | reverse complement strand
CCTTCGCCGGCAAAGGCCCGCGCCAGGCTCACATGCCCTTCGCAGAGCGTGTTGAGGGCCATGACCCCGTTCTCGGCAAAGAATGCGTTTTCCGCGCGATTGCGGTTGAGGCAGACCAATATGGTCGGCGGATTGTCGGAAACCGAAACAGCTGCTGACACGGTAACACCGCGCCTTCCGCTATGGCCTGCCGTGGTCACGATATTGACCGCGCCGGCAAACCGCGCCATCGCATCACGATAGATATCCGCGCCGACTGCCTTCAGATTTGTGTTTCGGTCGAGCAATGGATCAAACTTTCATCTTGGACGCGGGTTCACACCGAATGTAAGGCATGTCGCGTTGTTTTCACCACAGAAAGCGGCAAAACACAAAATTCTTTTGGACGACAATCCATTAACCCGCGCTCATTCGCGCTTGCGATTGCGCCGCCATTGCCCAATTGCTAAGAAATTCCGAGCATCTGCCTCCAGCGTCAGCCCAATGGGGAAATATGGCACCGATCATCGAAGTCACGAATGTATCGAAGCGTTTTGGGTCATTCCATGCGGTGCGCGATTGCTCGCTTTCAATCGACAAGGGTTCGATCACGGGTCTGATTGGTCCAAATGGTGCGGGCAAATCCACACTTTTCAACATGGTTGCAGGAAATCTGGCGCCGACTTCAGGCAGCATTCATTTCGACGGCAGGGACATAACCGGCCTTCCCGCCCATGATCTGTTCAAGCTGGGCTTGTTGCGAACCTTCCAGATTGCCCATGAATTTTCCAATATGAGCGTGATCGAGAACCTGATGATGGTGCCGCAAGCCCAATCCGGTGAAAATCTCGTATCAGCCTGGTTCCAGCCCGGGCGTGTTGCCCGCGAGGAATCGCAGGTGATGAAACGCGCCGACGAGGTCATCGATTTTCTCAAGATCAGGCGTGTTCGCGACGAGTTGGCGGGAAACCTGTCGGGCGGACAGAAAAAGCTTCTGGAACTCGGGCGCACCATGATGGTCGATGCACGTCTCGTTCTGCTCGACGAAATCGCTGCCGGGGTCAACAAGACATTGCTGATCGACCTCGCCGACAACATCAAGCGCCTCAACCGCGAACTGGGCTACACCTTCTTTGTCATCGAGCATGACATGGACTTCATCGCCGAGCTTTGCGACCCCGTCATTGTAATGGCCTCCGGCTCGGTCATGACGCAGGGCCATATCGATGACATCAAGCGCGACGAGAGCGTGATCGAAGCCTATTTCGGCGGTTCACCCACTGGCCACGCCACAGCAAATACTCCAGCGGACGGGGTATCCGTCTCATGAGCTTTCTCGAAGTCACCAATCTGGTTGGCGGCTACGGCCAGATGACCATCCTAAATGGCGTGGACCTGGCGCTGGAAAAGGGCGAGATCGGCGTCATCGTCGGCCCCAATGGCGCAGGAAAGTCTACCCTGCTAAAGGCAATGTTCGGGCTGGCGAGCATCCGGTCCGGTTCGGTACGTCTGGGCGGAAACGACATTACCGGCACGGCGCCGGAAAAACTTGCCGGGTACCGCATTGCCTATGTGCCGCAGGAATACAACATCTTTCCAACGCTTTCGGTCCATGAAAATCTGGAGATGGGCGCTTATTCGCGTCGCGATGATTTCTCAGGCCTGCTTGGCCATATCTATGAAATCTTCCCGCCACTTGCAGACAAGCGAAATCAACCAGCCGGTGAACTGTCTGGCGGACAGCGCCAGATGGTGGCCGTTGGCCGTGCCCTGATGATTGAACCGCAATTGTTGTTGCTTGATGAACCGACCGCCGGGCTTTCGCCGATGTTCATGAGCGAAATTTTCGACCGGGTCCTGGCGATCAACGCCACTGGCGTGACCATTGCCATGGTCGAACAGAATGCCAAGCAGGCGCTTGCCATTGCCCACAAGGGCTTTGTCCTCGCCAATGGAGCCAATTCCTGGACCGATACTGGCAAGGCGCTCCTGGCCAATCCGGAAGTCGCCCGCAGTTTCCTCGGCGGACCATAGGACCACACAATGAATCAGTTTCTTCAAAAGGACGAATAAGCACTTGGAAGCCTTTGTATTCTTCCTCAACAAGGCAGTGATTTCCGGACTGATCGTCGGCTCGATCTATGCGCTTGGCGCAATCGGCGTAACGCTCATCTTCGGCATTTTGCGGTTCGCCCATTTCGCCCATGGCGACATCATGACCCTTGGGGCGTTCCTGACGCTGGCCTTTGCCGGCCTGCTTTCGCTTGCAGGAATTTCCGCCCCGGTACCATTGGTCATGCTGGTCCTGCCATTTGCCATGGCTGCAACGGCAATCGCGGCAATCGGGATCGACAAGGTATTCTACAAGCCATTGCGCGATAGGGGCTCACCACCCATCATCATCGTGATTGCCTCGCTTGGTGTCACCTTGATGCTGCAGGGCCTGATACGCCTGTTTGCTGGCGTTGGCACGCGCAACATGTTCTTCGACCAGCCAAAGGACATCTACCGCATCCCCTTTCCCGGCTCCAATCGCGGCATTACCCTGACCGAGCCGCAGATCGTGCTGATCATCGTCACCACTCTTGCTGTCATAGCCCTGCACCTGTTCCTGACCCGATCCCGGCTCGGCAAGGCCATGCGCGCGGTATCCGACAATCCCGATCTTGCGCGCGTCTCCGGCATCAACCTCAACCATGTCGTGATGGCAACCTGGATCATTGGCGGATCGCTCGCCTGCCTTGCCGGTTCGCTGGTGTCGATGGATGTCGTGCTGAAGCCCGATCTGTCGTTCAACCTGTTGCTACCGATATTCGCCGCAACAATCGTCGGCGGCATCGGCCAGCCCTATGGTGCGATTGCAGGCGGATTCCTCGTCGGATTTTC